>NZ_MTBE01000012.1:0-91542 GCF_002916785.1 Diaphorobacter sp. LR2014-1
GAGGGTGTGCAGAATTTTGTGTAAACGGACAATCCACCGCCGGCGTAAGCCGGCCTGTCCGTAAGCACAATGAACACCAAGAAACACGACGTACCCGAAGAACTGCTGTCTGGCCTGCTGGCCAACTACAAGAAGCCCGAAGACCTCATCGGCGAGAACGGTCTGCTCAAGCAACTTACCAAGCTGCTGGTCGAGCGAGCCCTGGACGCTGAGCTGACTGAGCACCTGGGCCATGAACGCAACGAGGCGGTGGCCAACCCCGCTGGCAACACCCGCAACGGCAAGAGCAAGAAGACCCTCAAGGGCGAGTTCGGCGAATTGCCCATCGAAGTGCCACGCGACCGCCATGGCAGCTTCGAGCCTCAGCTCATCCCCAAGCACCAGACCCGCTGGGCCGGCTTCGACGACAAAATCATCTCGCTGTACGCCCGTGGCATGACGGTGCGCGAGATACAGGCCCACCTCGAAGAGATGTACGGCACCGAGGTCTCACCCAGCCTGATTTCCTCGGTGACAGATGCCGTGGCCGACGAGGTCAAGGCCTGGCAGGCCCGACCGCTGGAGCCGATTTATCCCATCGTCTATCTGGACTGCATCCATGTGAAGGTGCGCGAGGGCGCGGTGCGGGTCAAGGCGGTGTACCTGGCCATCGGCATCACCATGACGGGCGACAAGGAGGTGCTGGGCCTGTGGCTGGCCCAGACCGAGGGCGCCAAGTTCTGGCTGCAGGTGGTCACCGAGTTGCGCAACCGGGGCGTGCAGGACATCTTCATCGCCTGCGTCGATGGGCTCAAGGGCTTCCCTGACGCCATTGAGGCCGTCTTTCCCAAGGCGGTGGTGCAACTATGCATCGTTCACATGGTGCGCCACAGCCTGAACTACGTCTCATGGAAGCGCCGCAAAGAGGTGGCTGCCGACCTGCGCCGCATCTACACGGCCGCCACCGCCGAGGAGGCCGAGCTGATGCTCGGGGAATTCGAGGAGCGCTGGGATGCCGAGTACCTGCCCATTGGCCAGTCCTGGCGCAGGAACTGGAGCCGACTCATCCCGTTCTTTGACTACCCGCCGGAAATCCGCAAGGTCATCTACACCACCAACGCCATCGAGTCGGTGAACATGGGCCTGAGGAAGCTGACCAAGAACCGGGGCTCATTCCCCAGCGATGAGGCGCTGAGCAAGCTGTTCTACCTGGCCCTGCGCAACATCAGCCAGAAGTGGACCATGCCCATCCGGGATTGGAAGGCTGCGCTGACCCGCTTTACCATTCAGTTCGGAGACCGCATCTCCGTCAACTGAAGTCCGAACCGTTTACACAAAAATTCGGACACGCCCGGCACGGGGCTTTCGGTTCGTTCTCAGTGCGCCACAGTGAAGCGCCGGCCGCGGTGTTTCGCGGACTCTGCTTCATCCACCATGGCGACCGCATAGTCCTCCAGCGAGATGTCGCTGGGCCCGCTATCGCCCATGATTACGGCATCGTTCGCGGTCCGGTACTGTCCGGTGCGGGTTCCCGGGTGGATCATGGGCGGGGGGCTCAGCACCGTCCAATCCACATCGGGTGTTTCGCGCAGCAGTTTCAGGGCTGCTCGGGCACCCTCGGCCGTCGCTTTCCATTGTTCAGGGAACGACGGTGCGTCGAGCAATTGCACGCCGGGCTCGACCTCCAGACTGCCCGCCCCGCCGACGACCAGCAGGCGGACGCCCGTGGCACGCGCTGCATCGATGATGGAGTGCATTCCTTTGAGGTAATAGCCATATACGTCGGAGTTGGCATGGCCACTGAATGCGCTGATCACGACGTCGTGCCCACGGAGAACCGCTCGCAATTGCTGAGAGTCCAGGGCATCTGCGCCCTGAACCTCAAGGCCCTGCGCGGCGGGGAGTCTTGTGGGGTTGGACACGATGGCGGTCACGTGATGACCGCGCGAGAGCGCCTCTTGGCGGATGGCGGAGCCGATAAAGCCAGTGGCACCGATCAGTGCGATACGCATGGAATGATCCTTTCTTTGACCCGCGGATTCGGGGTGCGGGGTCAATGATCCTCTTGCCGCATCGTCAGAAAAAGAGGACAAAAAGAACAATACTGGTATCTAATTCGAACCAATCATGCCATCCCCCGTGGGCGATCTCAACCTGTTGCGCGCTTTCCTGGCCGTCGCCGATGCGCGCAGCTTCACGGCCGCCGCCGAACGTCTGCACATTGCGCGTCCGCAGGTGAGTCTTCAGATTCGCCGTCTGGAGAACGTGCTGGGCGCGGCCCTGTTCCACCGTACGACGCGCACGGTTACGCTCACCGATGCGGGGCAACGGTTGTTCGAAGAAAGCGCGCCTCTCATGCAGGGGCTTGAGCAAGTGCTGCAACACGCCGGATCGCGTGGATCGGGTCTGCGTGGCCGCTTGCGTGTCAGTGCGCCTGTTGAATATGCCGTTCAGGTCATGTCGCCGGTGGTGGCGGAGTTCGCTGTCCGCCATCCCGAGGTCAGTTTGGAACTTGTGGTCAGTGACAAGGTGCAAGACCTCGTTGGCGAGGGCATCGACGTGAGCATCCGTGTGGGGTGGTTACGCAATTCAAGCGCGCGGGTTGCGAAACTGGGGGAATTTGGGCAGGCGGTCCTGGCGTCACCCGAGTATCTGGCCCGCTGTCCGCGTCCGGAGGCTCCCGAGGACCTGGCGCATCACCGGTGGATCGCGCTGACCTTGCTGCCGGCGCCCCTCACATGGTCATTCACCAACGGGACAAAGGACATCACGGTGCGCATGGCGCCCAAGCTGCGCACCGATTCCGCTGTTGCCTTGCGCGCCTTGCTGCTCAATGGCGCAGGCGTTTCGGTTGGCAGTTTGCTTCACTTGGAGAGTGACATCCGCAGTGGAGCGCTGGTTCGGCTGCTCCCGGAATGGACATTGCGCAAAGGAGGCGTCTATGCCGTGTATCCGCCCGGCACAGCCATTGCACCTGCGGCGCGCGCCTTCGTCGAGCTTTTGAAGGGCGAAATGCTCCGGAGGGCTTGATGCAGGGGTCCAAATCCAACTCGAAGTCTTCTGGTCGAAATCCTCTACCTCCTGTAGTGCGCGGTACTGCGCCTCTGTCAGCAGGGTGACGCCCATGGCCGCGGCCGCTTCGATGGCGCTGTTCTGCGGCTTGTGCAGCTTGCGGGCATGCAGGGCCTGTGCGTCGTAGCACAGGCTCCTGCGCCCGCTCGGGCTCTCCGCCGTGCAATCGCAGAAAAGGTAGGTTCCGTCCGCGGTGGCACTGCCGACGATGTCGGGCTCGCCGCCCGTTGCCTCCATGTCCTGCAGCGCCTCCAGTTTGTTGGCATTCAAGCGTGCATGGACATCGGCCCAGGCGACGGTGGGGTGCCGGTGCATGTGGCTCTCGAACCGCTTTTTCAGCGTCTGGCCAAGGACATCACGTTGTGCTGTTTTCATGTCTGCTCCTGGCAACGGCGCCTTCAGCGCTCGGGTGGTGGCTTGTTGCACCGTCAGCGGGCCCAAACGACGACGCATGGCATGTCCTGCGGCGACCTTTTTTGGGCGCGAGCGCTGTGGCATGCCGAACCCGAGTAGGCTGGCATAGACGTCACGGTTTCACGCCACCGGGCCGGTGCGGAGGTGGGCAAGCAGCCGTTTCACCACCGCACGGTGTGGGGGTGTCATCGTGTCCTTCATGTCAACTCCTTGGTCTGGGGGCATGGCCAGGCTGAGGGACCGTTGACGCGGTTCTACTCCAGCAACGCCCTGCCTTCCAGCGACGCCCGGAGGAAGGCAGGCCCTGCCTCAGGCCGGAAGTGCCGATAAGATTCTGTTCCGAAACGCATCGGACCGAACCTGTACAACAGGGGCGTGAGCCATTCACAGGAGAACCCCATGACCGTCAAAGCCTACGGCGCCCACGCGAGCGACCGCCCCTTGCAGCCCCTGGAGATCGCACGGCGCGCACCGGGCGCGCACGACGTGCAGATTGGCATTGCCTATTGCGGTGTGTGCCATTCCGATTTGCACCAGGTGCGTTCGGAATGGGCGGGCACGCTGTATCCGTGCGTGCCGGGGCATGAAATCGTCGGGCGCGTAGTGGCCGTGGGCGCGCAGGTGTCGGCGTTCCAGGCGGGCGACCTGGTCGGCGTGGGCTGCATTGTCGACAGCTGCCGGCATTGCCAGGATTGCGACGAAGGGCTGGAGAACTATTGCGGCCACATGGTCGGCACCTACAACGGCCCGACCGAGGACGCGCCCGGCCACACGCTGGGCGGATACTCGCAACAGATCGTCGTACATGAGCGCTATGTGCTGCGGGTGCGCCATCCGCAAGGGCAGTTGGCCGCGGTTGCTCCGCTGCTGTGCGCGGGCATTACCACCTACTCGCCATTGCGCCATTGGAAGGTGGGTCCGGGGCATCGCGTGGGTGTGGTCGGCATCGGCGGGCTGGGCCACATGGGCATCAAGCTGGCGCACGCAATGGGGGCGCATGTGGTGGCATTCACCACCTCTGAATCCAAGCGCGCTGCGGCGCTCTCGTTAGGTGCGCACGAAGTGGTGGTTTCCCGTCATCCGCAGGAGGTGGCCGCGCATGCCAACAGTCTCGACTTCATCCTCAACACGGTGGCGGCGCCGCACGACCTGGATGCCTTCCTGCGCCTGCTGCGGCGCGACGGTGCGATGACGCTGGTGGGTGCGCCAGCGTCGCCCCATCCGTCGCCCAATGTGTTCAACCTCATCATGAAGCGGCGCACGCTGGCTGGCTCCTTGATCGGCGGCATTCCCGAGACCCAGGAGATGCTCGATTTCTGCGCGGAGCATGGCATCGTGGCGGATATCGAGTTGATCCGCGCCGATGAGATCAATACCGCCTATGAACGCATGTTGAAGGGCGACGTGCAATACCGCTTCGTCATTGATATTGCCACGCTGGCCGAATCAGCCGGGGCCTAGCGGCGATGGGGCGAGGGGCGGCGCGGTGCGCCGCCGGCACGCGGCTCCAGGTGGCGGAAGGTGATACGGCCCTTGGTGAGGTCGTAGGGGGACATCTCCAGAGACACGGTGTCGCCCGCAAGCACTCGAATGCGGTGCTTGCGCATCTTTCCGCCCGAATAGGCGATGAGGGTGTGTCCGTTCTCGAGGACCACGCGAAAACGGGAATCCGGCAGCACTTCGTCTACCTTGCCTTGCATTTCAATCAACTGCTCTTTATTGGACACGGAACTCCTTTGAGATCAACGGCAAGAGCCAGCATGGGCATGCCCTTGCCTGGGGGCCTGTGAGAGCACAGGCTGCGGAACGCGCCGGCCGTCCGGCGCGATAGACGAGGTATTGCCCGTCTTTTGCTGCGCTGGCGCGTTGCCACCTGCGGCAGTGAAATGAAGGGCCGTAAGCGCGCTGTAGAACGCACAGTGCGGCGGATCACCGAGGGAAGGGGTGGGAATCCGGCGCTTGCCGCTGCGGGGATCTGCTCCCCGGGCGCGCGTAACGCGGGAAAGGATGGGAGTTTAGGACAATTACATAAACCTTGCTGACCAGTGATGGATTGGCCCTGCCGGCAGGTGCGACATAAGATCGCTAGAGGGATACGCTGCGGTGAAGACGTTGCCCTACAGGAGCAAGGGACCCGTTGCTCCTATCATCGCGCGGCAATGTTTACTCCACGTCACACATGACTGTCTCCAGTTCCGATGCTCGGCCCCGTGCGGCCATCCGAGGGGGCATGCCCGTCCGCCTGATGGTGGGATTTGCTTTGGCGGCATTTGCCGCCCTGTTGATCGCCGTGGTCACCTACCGGTCCAACGACGAGCGCGCGAAAGCCGTGGACAATCTCAACGCGACGGTCGAACGGATCACGCAGATCCAGATGGTCTGGTCGCATTTGAAGGACGCTGAATCCGCCAAGCGGGGCTACCTGCTGTCAGGGCAGGAGCAGACGCTGGGCTTGTTCACCGTAGCCCAGGCCGCCGTGCCGGTGGCCCTGGAAAAGCTGCGCGGGATGACGCGCGGGAGTCTCTTGGAGCAGCAGCGCTTCGACCAATTGCAGGGGTTGGCCACGAAGCGCATGACCGAACTTGCGCACATCGTTGCGCTACAGCGCGAGGGCCGGCGCGAAGAGGCCCTGGAGGCCATGCGCGGCGACGGTCAAGCCACCATGGAAACCACCCGCACGCTGGTGCGCGAGATGCTCAACACCGAACAGCAGCAACTGCAGGCCCAGCGGGAGGTGTGGGAAGGAGCGTTTGTCATCTCGGCCTACCTGACGTGGGGCAGTGCCGCCGTGCTGTTGCTGCTGACCTGTGCGTCTGCGGTGATGACCATGGCGGAGTACCGCAGCCGCGAGGTCGAGAACTGGATCAAAGGCAACCTTGTAGGGCTGGGCACGCGGCTGCAAGGTGAGCAGCGCATCCATGACATGGCGGGTGCTGTCATCGGCTATCTGGCGACGGAGTTGGATGCCAGGGTAGGGGCCATCTACGTGACGCAAGGCCACGGCATCTTCGAGCGCATGGGCGGCTATGCGCTGGCGCCCGACACCGGCCCTGGGGCCGTGCGGGCGGGAGAGGGCCTGCTGGGCCAGGCGTTGCAGAGCCGCACTCTTCAGCATGTGCGCCACGTGCCCAGCGGGTATCTGCCAGTGACCTCCGGCACGGGCCAGGCCACGCCCGCCGAATTGGTGATGATGCCCATCGTGCTCAATGGCGTAGCGCTCGCGGTCGTCGAAATGGGGTGGTTCCGCGCGGTTGCTCCGCACGAAGTTGACTTCCTTGTGCGCGCCGGGGAGCAGTTGGCCCAGGCCGTTCGGGGCGCATTGGATCGCTCGCGCCTGGAGAGTCTGCTGGACGAGACGCAGCGCCAGGCGGAGGAGTTGCAGGCACAGCAGGAAGAGCTGCGCGTCAACAATGAGGAACTGGAGCAGCAAAGCCGCATGCTGCAGGAGTCCCAAAACCTGATGCAGGCGCAGCAGGCGGAGTTGGAGCACAGCAACGCCCAACTGGAAGCGCAGACCGAGCAGCTGCAGTACCAGAAGCAGCGCCTGCTGACTGCACAGGACGCCCTGGAGGCCAAGGCGCGTGATTTGGCGCAGGCCAGTCAGTACAAGAGCGAGTTCTTGGCCAACATGAGCCATGAATTGCGCACACCGCTGAATTCCAGCCTGATCCTGGCCAAGCTGCTGGCCGACAACAAGCAGCAGAACCTGACGGCGGAACAGGTCCGCTATGCGCAGACCATCCACAACGCTGGCACCGATCTGCTGAACCTCATCAACGACATCCTCGATCTGGCAAAGATCGAGGCGGGGCAGACCTCGGTCGAGATTGGCCAGGTGACGGTGGCCAAGGTGGTGGCGGGCGTGATGGAACCGCTACGGGCCCAGGCGCAGGACAAAGGCCTGCAATTCAACGCGGTGGTGGAGCCGGGCGTGCCGGCATTCATAACCTCCGACGCGCAGCGCCTGGCGCAGATTCTCAAAAACCTGCTTTCCAATGCGCTCAAGTTCACCGCGCGCGGCGAAGTGACCATGCGCGTCTTCCCAGGAGACAACGACACGCTGTGCTTTGCCGTGCGGGATACGGGCATCGGCATCGCGCCCGACCTGCAAGAGCGCATCTTCGATGCCTTCCACCAGGCCGATGGCAGTACCCATCGCAAATACGGCGGCACTGGCTTGGGCCTGTCGATCTCCCGGGATCTGGCGCAGTTGCTCGGCGGCAGCATCGCGGTGCAGAGTGCGCCGGGCGAAGGCAGCGTCTTCACGCTGACCCTGCCCGTCACGGCGCCCCTTGTCAGCGAGCCGGACGAGCGCCAGGCAAAGATGCCAGCGGCGCCGACGCTTGCCGGACGCGCTGCCGAACCACCGCGTGCGAGCCAGCCAGAGGCCCCGGCGGCAAAACCGTGCGCCCCCGTGCACGTCGTGCCGGATGACCGGGAGCAGTTGGAACAGGGGCGTTACACCATCCTGGTCATCGAGGACGACCCGCGGTTTGCGCGCATCCTTTGCGACCTCGCGCATGAGATGGGTTTTCAGTGCGTCATTGCCTCGACGGGCAGCGACGGCCTGGCGGCGGCGCTGGAATACGGCCCCAGCGCGGTGGTGCTGGACATGAACCTGCCGGATTTCTCCGGCCTGGGCGTGTTGGACCAGCTCAAGCGCAACCCCGCCACGCGCCATATTCCCGTGCACGTGGTCTCGGTGGCCGACTACATGCAGGAGGCCATGGAGCGCGGCGCCATCGGCTATGCGCTCAAGCCCGTCAAGCGTGAGGAGCTGGAGCAGGCGCTGCTCCACATGCAGGCCAAATTCACCCAGAGCATGCGCCGCGTGCTGGTGGTGGAGGACGACGCGCGCCAGCGCGAGAGCGTGCGCCACCTGCTGGCAACCGACGGCGTGGAGATCGTGGGCGCCGCCACCGCGCGGCAGGCATTGGACCTGCTCAAGGGCAGCACGTTCGATTGCATGGTGATGGACCTGCACCTGCCTGACCTGAACGGGTACGAGCTGCTGCAGCAGATGGCCGAGCAGGAAGAGGTGTCCTTTCCGCCCGTCATCGTCTATACCGGGCGCAACTTGTCGCGCGACGAAGAACAGCAGCTGCGCCGCTTCTCCAAGTCCATCATCATCAAGGACGCGCGCTCGCCCGAGCGCCTGCTGGACGAGGTCACGCTGTTCCTGCACCAGGTGGAGTCCACCTTGCCGGACGACCGGCGCCGCATGCTGCAGCTGGCGCGCGACCGTGAGTCCACTTTCGAAGGGCGCACCATCCTGGTGGTGGAGGACGACGTGCGCAATGTGTTCGCGCTGTCCAGCGTGTTGGAGCCCACGGGGGCGCGCGTGGAGATCGCGCGCAACGGACGCGAGGCCCTGGAGGCGCTGGAACGTGCCAACGCCGCCGGCGAGAGCGCCGTGGACCTGGTGCTGATGGACATCATGATGCCCGAGATGGACGGCTTTACCGCCATGGCGGAAATCCGCCGGCGCCCCGAGTGGCGCCGTCTGCCCATCATCGCCCTGACCGCCAAGGCCATGAAGGACGATCAGGAGAAATGCCTGGCCGCCGGCGCCAACGATTACATCGCCAAGCCGCTGGACGTGGAGAAACTCCTGTCGCTGATGAGGGTGTGGATGCCCAAGTGAGCGTGCGCCAGCGCGAGGACCCACGATATCGGAGCCAACACTTGCCGCACCAACGCAAGACCGCAGAGATCGAGCAGCAGCTGCTGATCGAGGCCATTTACCTGCGCTACCACTACGACTTCCGCGGGTATGCGCAGTCGTCGC
Organism: Diaphorobacter sp. LR2014-1; assembly: GCF_002916785.1. Classification (NCBI taxonomy): domain Bacteria; kingdom Pseudomonadati; phylum Pseudomonadota; class Betaproteobacteria; order Burkholderiales; family Comamonadaceae; genus Diaphorobacter; species Diaphorobacter sp. LR2014-1. Next base: position 9,254 of record NZ_MTBE01000012.1, read on the forward strand.
TCAAGCGCCGGCTCCAGGCCGCGCTCACGCGGTTCGATTGCGAGACGCTGTCCCAACTGCAGCATCGGCTGCTGCACGAGCGCGCGGTGTTTCCTGCGCTGCTGGACTACCTTACCGTGCAGGTCAGCGATGTGTTTCGCGACCCGGAGTACTTTCGCGCGCTGCGCGAAAAGGTGGTGCCGCTGTTGCGCACCTACCCCTCGCTCAAGATCTGGGTCGCGGGCTGCAGCACAGGAGAGGAGGCGTATTCGCTCGCCATCCTGCTGCGTGAAGAGGGGTTGCTGGAACGCTCGTTGATTTACGCCACCGACATCAACAGCACGGCACTGCAGCGTGCCGAGGCGGGCGTATACGACATTGAGCGCGTGCCCGGCTTCACCGAAAACCATGCGCGCTCGGGCGGGCGTTCCTCGCTGTCCGACCACTACAGCGCCGCCTATGGCCGCGTGGTGTTCGATAAGAGCCTGCGCCGGCATATCGTTTTCTCCGACCACAGTCTCGCGACCGACAGTGTATTTGCCGAGGTGCACCTCATCTCCTGCCGCAACGTGCTGATCTACTTCGACCGTACGCTGCAGGACCGCGCCCTGGGCCTGTTCCGCGAGGCCCTGTGCCGGCGTGGATTCCTGGGCCTGGGGGCCAAGGAATCTCTGCGCTTTTCCTCCCACGCGCCGGCATTCGAGGACTTCGTGGCGCCCGAGCGCATCTTTCAGAAGAGAGGTGACGCATGAGGCAGGCGGCTTCGCCACGCGTGCGCCTGGACGCCATTGCCATTGGCGGGTCGGCCGGCAGCATCGAAGCGCTGGGCGCGGTGCTGCCCGCGCTGCCTGCGGGTTTCCATGCGGCCCTGCTGGTCGTGCTGCACCTGCCGCGCGAGCGGCCCAGCCTGCTGTGCAACATCTTCCGCCAGCGCTGCGCCCTGCCGGTGCGCGAGGCCGAGGACAAGGAGCCCGTGGAGCCGGGCACGGTGTATTTCGCGCCGCCTGACTATCATTTGCTGGTGGATTCGGGACCGAGGCTGTGCCTGTCCGCGGATGCGCCGCTGAATTTCTCGCGCCCGTCGATCGACGTGTTGTTCGAATCCGCCGCCGATGAATATGGGCCGCGGCTCATGGCCATGCTCCTGTCGGGCGCGAACAGTGACGGAGCGCGGGGCTTGCGCGCAGTGCAGGCCGCTGGCGGCGCCACGGTGGTGCAGTCGCCCGACAGCGCTTCGTCCATGGCCATGCCGCAGGCGGCGCTGGCCCTGATCCAACCCGATCAGGTGCTGCCCCCGGCACGCATCGCCGCGCTGTTGACCACCTTGCATAAGGAGGGACTTTCGTGATTTTTGCCCCACCGGCTGCACAGGCCGCGAGTCATCGAACCGGCGCGTGCGTGAAATGCCTGATCGTGGATGACGTTCCTGAAAACCTTGTCGCATTGCAGGCGCTGTTGAAGGATGAGGACGTAGAGATCCTCATGGCCGGCTCCGGCGCCCAGGCGCTGGAACTGCTGCTGGCCCACAACGACGTGGCGCTGGCGCTGCTGGACGTGCAAATGCCCGAGATGAACGGTTTCGAACTGGCGGAGTTGATCCGCGGCAGCGAGCGCACGCGGCACATTCCGCTGATCTTCATCACCGCCGGCTCGCGGGACCAGGGCTGGCAGTTCCGCGGCTACGAAAAAGGTGCGGTGGACTTCCTTTACAAACCCGTCGACCCCCACATGCTGGTCAACAAGGCCCGGGTGTTCTTCGACCTGCAGCGCCAGCGGCATGCGCTGGCACGCGAACTGCAGGAGCGCACCGAGGCGTTGTACATCAACGAGATGTTCATGGCCGTGCTCAGCCACGATCTGCGCAGCCCGCTCAGCGCCATCATGGCCGTGGCCAGTGCGCTGCAGCGCGCTCCCGAGCCCGCCAAGGTGCAGGCTCTGGCGTGCAACGTGCAGCAGGCCGGGCGGCGCATGGGCCGCATGATCGAGGACCTGTTGGATGTGACGCGCGCCCGCCAGCATGGCAGGCTGGCCATCGAGCCTGCACCCATGGACCTGGGGCAGCAGGCGCAGCGCGTGGTGCAGGAAGTCCGCGCCGGCCACCCCGAGCGCCACCTGCGGCTTGAGCAGCAAGGGGATCTGCGCGGCGAGTGGGACGAAGAGCGCCTGGGCCAGATGCTGGCGAACCTGCTGGGCAACGCCATGCACCACGGCACGCCCGACCAGCCGGTGGAGTTGTCACTGGACGGCGCCGCCGCCGATACCGTGGTGCTGCGCGTGAGCAACGGCGGTGCGATTGACGCCGAACTGCTGCCCCGGCTGTTCGCGCCATTCACCGGCCGGCGCAACCGGGCCGGTCAACACCAGGGGTTGGGGCTGGGGTTGTTCATCGTGCACCAGATCGTGCAGGCCCATGGCGGGACGATTGACGCCGCCTCGCAGGCGGGGCGCACCTGCTTCACGGTGACGCTGCCGCGGCGCGCGGTGGCGGCTTGACAGGACGGGGGCGGGGGGATGCCGGGCCTTCAGCGGCCCGGCAGGTGCCGCCTCAGGCGGGGCTGGCGCTTTGCAGGTGGCTGGCGATCACGTCCAGCAACTCCTCCAGCTCTTCCAGCTCGAACGGCTTGAGCAGGGACCGCACATGCGGGCCCAGCGTGCCCACCCCGTGCTCCAGCGGATAGCCCGAGCACAGCACCACCCAGCGCTGGGGGTTGCTTGCCAGCAGGTGGCGGCACAGATCCAGCCCGCTCATGCCGGGCAGGCTCACGTCGGAAACCACCACGTCGTGCGGCTGGGCCGCATCGCGCTGCAAGGCCTCCTCGGCCGTGGCGCAGGTGACGACGGTGCGGCCTTCTCCCTCCATCAGCAGGCCGATGGTGTCTCGCAGTTCGCAGTTGTCTTCGACGTAGAGGATGCGCAAGTGAGGTCCTTGGGATGCGGGCTCTGCCGCAGGGCAAAGGGGCATTGTGCGGGGAACGTCTTACGCCGGTGTAAGACAATGTGCCGTTCTGCGAAATTATCGTTAAAAATGGCTACAAGATCCGCCCAGTAAGCGCAAGCAGCTATCAAACATGTAGCATCAGGTGGCCTTGCGCAGCGTGAGGTTGATGCGGCATTCGCCCGTTGCCGGGTGCTGGCCCGGCGCCACCGGCAGCACGCCGTGAAAGCGCAGCCGGTCCACCCCGCCCCATACCACCGCGTCGCCATGGCGCAGCGGCACGCGCAAGGCGCGCTCGCCACGTGTGGCGCCACCCCACAAGAAGGTGGCGGGCAGACCCAGCGAGATGGACACGATGGGCGCTGCCAGGTCCTGCTCGTCGCGGTCTTGGTGCAGCGACAGGCGCGTGCCGGGGGCGTAGCGGTTGATCAGGCAGGCGTCGGGCACGAAAGCGGCAAAGCCGGCCTCCTGCGCCGCGGCATGTGCCAGCTGCGCGAAGTCCGCCGGCAGGGCGGGCCAGGGCTTGCCGGTCAGCGGGTCCAGCGCAGCGTAGCGGTAACCGCGCCGGTCGCTCACCCACGACAACGGCCCACAGCCTGTGGTGGCTACCGACATCGCCTTGCCTCCAGGGGTCTGCATGTGGCGCCACGGCGCTTGGCGCACCACCTGTCGCACTTCTTCCAGCAACTGGGGTGCCTGTGCCAGCGCGAAGCCGCGCAGCAGCACGGCCTGCATGCCCAGCGCCAGCGTGGATGGCTCCGCGGGGTCGTCGGCAAACAGGTCGTCGCAGGGCGCAGATGGCATGCCCGTAGTGTGAGCCAAAAAGGACTCCAGCGCTTAACCATCCAGCGCAACGTGCTACTGATAGAGGAGCAATCGGTTGGTCGGCGCTCATCCCCGCCAGGGATTTCCCTTGTGTATTTCCGAGACTGTGCGCGCTGCCGGCGCTTGCCTATAGTCGCACCAGGAGACAACGCGACAACCCCATGAACATTGCCCACCTGTTGCAGCGCAGCGCGCTGGTGCATGGCGAGCGGCCCGCGCTGCTGGCCGGCACATGCCTGCTGCACGACTACCGTACCCTTGCCGCGCGCGTGGCCGCGCTGGCCGCACACCTGCGCGCGCATTGCGGCGTGCAGCCGGGCGAATGCGTGGCCATCTTCTCGGCCAATGGTCCACAATACCTGGAGGCGCTGCACGCCATCCACTGGTGCGGCGCCATCTCGGTGCCCGTCAACTACAAGCTGCATGCGCGCGAGCTGGCCTACGTGCTTGCCGACAGCGGCGCGCGCGTGGTGTGCGTGTCTGCGGCGCTGCACGATGCAGCGCTGGCTGCGGGCGCCGACGCCGCGGCGGTGCAGGTGTTGGGGGCATCCGCCTGGGAGCAGGCGGCGCAGGGTGCGCCGCTGGCGCTGCAGGAGCGCGCACCCGACGACGTGGCCTCGCTGTTCTATACCTCGGGCACCACCGGGCGGCCCAAGGGCGTGATGCAGACGCACCGCAACCTGCTGGCCATGACCATGGCCTACTTCACCGACGTGGACGATGTGCAGCCCGGCGACGCCATGGTCTATGCCGCGCCCATGTCGCATGGCGCGGGCTTGTACAACTACGCCCACATGCTGCGCGGCGCGCGCCACGTGGTGCCCGCGTCCGGCGGGTTCGACCCGGCCGAGCTGGTGCAATTGGCCGCGGACGTGGGCCGCCTGTCGCTGTTTGCCGCGCCAACCATGGTGCACCGGCTGGTGGAGCACGTGCGCCGCACGGGCGCCAATGTGGACGGCTTCAAGACCATCGTTTACGGCGGCGGTCCCATGTATGTGGACGACCTGCGCCGCGCCATCGACACCATGGGCCAGAAGTTCGTGCAGATCTATGGCCAGGGCGAAAGCCCCATGACCATCACCGCGCTGGCGCGCGAGCACCTGGCCGACACGGCGCACCCGCGCTGGGCCGAGCGCATCGCCTCGGTCGGCGTGGCGCATGCGTGCGTACAGGTGCGGGTGGTGGATGACGAGGACCGACCCGTGCCCACGGGCGAACTGGGCGAAGTGGTGGTGCGCGGCGACACCGTGATGGCCGGCTACTGGCGCAATCCCGAGGCGACGGCGCAGACGCTGCGCGGCGGCTGGTTGCACACGGGCGATGTCGGCAGCCTGGACGCGCACGGGTTTCTGACCCTGCGCGACCGCAGCAAGGACGTGATCATCTCGGGCGGCTCCAACATCTACCCGCGCGAGGTGGAGGAGGTGCTGCTGCTGCACCCGCGCGTGAGCGAGGTGGCCGTGGTGGGCCAGCACGACGCCGACTGGGGCGAGGTGGTGGTGGCCTTCCTGGTGGCGGGCGAGGGCGGCGCCGTGGACGATGCCGCGCTGCATGCGGAACTTGACGCGGAACTTGACGCGGAACTCGACGCTTTGTGCCTGGACCACATTGCGCGCTTCAAGCGACCCAAGGCCTACCGCTGGGTGCCGGCCCTGCCCAAGAACAGCTACGGCAAGGTGCTCAAGACCGAGCTGCGCGCATGGCTGCAGGCCGAAGGGGCGGGGAGCGGGGCGTAACAAACCCGGGAGCGGCGCGGACATTGCGCCGCCCCTACCATGGGCGCTTTGCCCCGGCTGGAGCCCTTGCCATGAACCAACCCGTCTCCCTCAAGATCGACTTCGTCTCCGACGTGTCCTGCCCCTGGTGCGCCATCGGCCTGCACGCGCTGGAGCAGGCCGCGAAGCGGCTGGACGGCGAGGTGGCGCTGGATCTGCACTTTCAGCCCTTCGAGCTGAACCCGCAGATGGGCCCCGAGGGCCAGGACATCGGCGAACACCTGCAGCAAAAGTACGGCGCCACGCCGGAGCAATCACAGCAAAACCGCGAGGCCATCGCCGCGCGCGGCGCGCAGCTGGGCTTTACCTTCAACATGGACCGGCGCGGCCGCATCTACAACACTTTCGATGCGCACCGCCTGCTGCACTGGCTGGAGGAAGAGGGCACGCCGGAGCAGCAGGGCGCGCTCAAACATGCGCTGTTCACCGCGTATTTCACGCAGGGCGAGAACCCTGGCGACCACGGCGTGCTGCTGCGGCTGGTGGCGCAGCTGGGGCTGGACGAGGCGCGCGCCCGCGCCGTGCTGGCGTCCCAGGAATATGCCGAGGCGGTGCGCGAGCGCGAGGCCTTCTACCAGGGCCACGGCATCCATTCGGTGCCGGCGGTGATCATCAACGACCGCCATTTGATCCAGGGCGGCCAGCCGGTCGAGGTGTTCGAGCAGGCGCTGCGGCAGATCGCACAGCAGGCTTGATGCTCTTTTATTGATAGCTGGTAGCGCTTGCCCATCAAGCGCTGCAGCCTGTTTTGGCTTGAAACCTGTCAGCGCAGCGGGATCGGCGTGCCCCGGTCCACGGGCACGGCCGTCACGCTGTTTTGCGGCGAGCCGTCGATGAGCTTCTCGGAGTAGGTCAGGTACACCAGCGTGTTGCGCTTGGCGTCCACCATGCGCACCACGCGCAGGCGCTTGAACAGGATGGACATGCGTTCGCTGAACACTTCCTGCTGCGCCTTGAGCGGCTGCACGAAGGTGATGGGCCCGACCTGGCGGCAGGCGATGGAGGCCTCGGCGCGGTCCTCGGCCAGGCCCAGCGTGCCTTTGATGCCGCCGGTGCGCGCACGCGACACATAGCAGGTCACGCCCTGCACGGCGGGGTCGTCATAGGCCTCCACGATGATGTCGTGGTCGCGGCCGATCCACTGGAAGGCGGTGTCCACGGTGCCGATCTTCTCGGCCTGGGCCGCGGCCGGCCCGGCAGCCAAGCCCAGGGCGCATGCCAGCAGGGCCAGGCTTGCCATGCCCGCGCGCAGGCCGCCGCGCGCATTCATGGCGCAACCGCCGAGGCTTCGCTGCAGCGCTGCGCCAGGTGGGCCAGGGCTTCCTCCACCTGGTCCACCAGCACCAGGCACAGGTCGCCCGGTTGCAGGCGCTCCAGCGCATGGTCGATGGCGAGGAACTCGCCGTGGATCTCGGTCACGTAGCGCGTGCGCGGCGCGCCCTGCAGGCCCTGGCGCAGCAGCGCCAGCACCTCGCCGTCGGCACGGCCGCGCTGGCAGGCGTCCTGGTACAGCACCACGTCGTCAAAGGACTGGCCCAGGATCTGGGTCTGCTCGACGATGTCCTGGTCGCGCCGGTCGCCCGCACCGCTGATCACCACGCTGCGTTGCTGGGCCGGCATGGCCTGCACGGCCTGCACCAGCGCGCGCATGGCGTCGGGGTTGTGGCCATAGTCGGCGATCACGGTGGCGCCGCGGTAGTCCATCACGTTGAAGCGGCCGGGCGCGTTGTCGCTGTCGTTCATGAAGCCGGCCAGGCCGCGGCGGATGGTCTGCCAGGGCAGGCCCACGCCCCAGGCCGCGCCGATCGCGGCCATGACGTTCTCGACCTGGAAGCCGATGGTGCCGCCGCGCGTGATCGGGATCTCGCGCAAGGAGATGGTCTCGCGCCACGAGCCCTCGGCCGCCACGATGGAGTCCCCATCCACGTAGACCACTCGGTTGCCTTGGGCGCGGTGCGTGGCCATGACGGGGTGGTGGCGGTCGGCGGCGAAGAAGATCACCTTGCCCGGGCATACGCTGGCCATGGCGGCCACGTGCGGGTCGGCGGCGTTGAGCACGCCGTAGCCATCGGCGGCCACGTTCTGCACGATCACGCGCTTGAGCACGGCCACGTCTTCCACGGTGGTGATGAAGTTCAGCCCCAGGTGGTCGCCCGCGCCGACGTTGGTGACCACGGCCACCTGGCAGCGGTCAAAGCCCAGGCCTTCACGCAGGATGCCGCCGCGCGCGCATTCGAGCACGGCCGCGTCCACCTCGGGGTGGAACAGCACGTTGCGCGCGCTCTTGGGGCCCGAGCAGTCGCCGCTGTCGATCTGGCGGCCGTTCACGTACACGCCGTCGGTGTTGGTCATGCCCACGCGCAGGCCGTGCGCTGCGAACAGCTGGCCGATCAGGCGCGTGGTGGTGGTCTTGCCATTGGTCCCAGTGACGGCCACCAGCGGGATGCGCCCGTCCTGGCCGGGCGCGAACAGCTCGTCCACCATCGGCACGCCCACGTTGCGCGGCTTGCCGAACGACGGGGCCAGGTGCATGCGCAGGCCCGGCGCGGCATTCACCTCGACGATGCCGCCGTTTTGCTCTTCCAGGGGTTTGAGCATGGTTTCGCAGACCACGTCCACGCCGCAGATGTGCAGGCCGATGGTCTGCGCGGCCTCGATGGCGCGCGCGGCGATCTCGGGGTGCACGTCGTCGGTCACGTCGGTGGCACTGCCGCCGGTGGACAGGTTGGCGTTGTTGCGCAGCACCACGCGCTGGCCCTGCACGGGCACGGAGTCGGGCGTGAGGCCTTCGGAGGCGATGCGCGCGATGGCAATGTCGTCCAGGCGCACCTTGGTCAGCGCCGTGCCGTGGCCCGAGCCGCGGCGCGGGTCCTGGTTGACGATGTCCACCAGCTCGCGAATGGTGTGCTGGCCGTCGCCCAGCACCTGGGGCGGCTCGCGGCGCGCGGCGGCCACGAGCTGGTGGCCCACCACCAGCAGGCGGAAGTCGTGGCCGGGCAGGAAGCGTTCGACCATGATCTCGTCGCCGAATTCGCGGGCGGTCTTGTAGGCGGCCTCCAGCCCTTCGCGGGTGGTGATGTTGACCACCACGCCCTTGCCCTGGTTGCCGTCCTGGGGCTTCACGACCACGGGCAGGCCCACTTCCTGGGCCACCACCCAGGCGTCCTCCACGTCGACCACCGGGCGCCCCAGCGGCACGGGCACGCCGGCGGCGTGCAGCAGGCGCTTGGTCAGGTCCTTGTCCTGGGCGATGGATTCGGCCACGGCGCTGGTGGTGTCCAGCTCGGCGGCCTGGATGCGGCGCGCCTTGGAGCCCCAGCCCAGCTGTACCAGCGAGCCGCTGGTCAGGCGCCTGAACGGGATGCCGCGCGCCACGGCGGCGTCGACGATGGAGCCGGTGGACGGGCCGATGCGCTCGTCCTCGTCCAGCTCGCGCAGCTCGGCGACCACGGCGTCGGCGTCGAAGGGGGTATCGGCCAGCGCGGACTGCAGCAGGGCGCCGGCGTGCTCCATGGCCAGTCGACCCACGGCCTCCTCGGTGTACTCCACCACCACCTGGTAGGTGCCTTCTTCCAGCGTGGCGTGGGTGCGGCTGAAGGTCACGGGGCACCCGGCCTGGGCCTGCAGCGACAGGGCGGCCACTTCGAGCACGTGGGCCAGCGACAGGCGCTGCTCGGCGCCATGGGGCTGCAGGGCGCCGATCTTGGGAAAGCGCGCGCGCAGGCGGTCTTCAAAACCCGCGATGTCTGCGTAGCCGCACTCTTGTGGCTCGCAGTGCACAACGGCTTCGATGGCGGTGTTGCGGCTCCAGAGGTTGGGGCCGCGCAGGGCGCGGATGCGGGTGATCTGCATGGTGTTTTCTTTCAGCCCGATTTTTCAGTCAAATTGGCCTGTAGCGCTTGTGGGGTGGGCGGTGGCAGCTATGCTTTTGAAAGCATTCGCGGCGTCACGCGGCATAGTCGAAGGTCTTGATGCCCGCGGCGATCAGGTCCGGCCCGATGTCCATGGACCAGGCTGCGGCAATCGCGGCCAGCATCGCGGCCGTGTCGGGGCGGTGGCCGCCGGGCAGGCTCAGCGCGTCCAGCGTGCCCAGCACGCGTTCGCTGGCGCCCGTGGCCAGCACCACCTGCTCGCCGCGCACGAACACGGCGCGGCCTTCGCCCTCGGCACGGTGCGCGGCGACGAAGGGGTTGTCTGGCGACAGGGAATACAGAAGGACCTCGCCATCGCACAGGCGCGCCAGGTCGGCCACCTGCTCGATGTCGGCATTGAGCACGCCTGCGCCCTCGTCCAGCACCACGTCGATCTGGGTGCGCAGCACGCGCGTCATCTGGGCCTGCTCCAGCACGTCATGGTCGGCCAGGGTCTCGAAACCGTCCATGTCGGTCACCACGCCGACCAGGCAGCGGTCGTAGGCCAGGCCTTCCTCCAGGATGGAGCGGGCAGTGGTCTGGATCACGGCGGCCTGCGCCAGTCGGTTGGTCAGCAGGCGGTGCGCGCCGGCCCAGTGGGCGGTGGCGCTCTTTTGTGTGCGGCGGTTGTTGAGGAACATGCCTTCGCTGCTGGCCACGCCCGTGAGCTTGCCCGACAGCTGCAGCAGCCAGCCCACGAAGCGCGCGGTGAACGCGTTGTGGCGCGTGCCCGCGATGCCTACGATGGGGATGCGGCCCGCGCCCGTGCCCCTGCCGGCGCCTTCGTCGGTGACCGGGAACAGGTGTTCCACGATCGCCTGGCCCACGGGGCGGGGCGCGCCGCTGGTGGGCTTGAGGTGCATCAGCAGGCCGGGGCCGGCGTTCACCTCCAGGATGGCGCCGCCCTGTTCCTTCATGGGCTTGGAGACATCCTGCAGGATCATGTCCATGCCGGCGATGTCCAGGCCCACGATTTTCGCGGCCAACTGGGCGTAGTAGGCCACGTCGGGGTGCACGTCGTCGGTGCAGTCGATGGCCATGTTGCCGTTGCGCTGCAGCAAGATGGCCTGGGCCGACGGCACCACGGTGTCGGGCGTCACGCCTTGGCGCTTGAGTTCCAGTTGCACGGCGCCTTTTTCCACGTCGATCCAGTCCAGCGGGTACTCCTGCTCAGGGCCGCGCCGCGGGTCTTCGTTGAGCACGGCCACCAGCTCGCGCAGCGTGGACTGGCCATTGCCGTGCACGCTGACCGTCTCGCCCTTGGTGGCGGCGACCACCTTGCCGCCGACCACCAGCAGGCGGTGCTCCACGCCGTCGATGAACTTCTCGACGATGACATCCGAGCCCTCGGGCTCGGCCAGCGCGAAGGCGGCCTTGATATCGGCCTCGCGCGAGAGCTCCAGCGTCACGCCGCGCGCGTGGTTGCCGTCCGAGGGCTTCACCGTGACGGGGAGGCCGATCTCCTGCGCCACTTCCCAGGCCTCATCGGCGTTGCGGACGATCTGGCCCTCCGGCACGGGCACGCCGCAGGAGGCGAGCAGCCGCTTGGTGAAATCCTTGTCCTGGGCGATGCCCTCGGCGATGGCGCTGGTCTGGTCGCTCTCGGCGGTCCAGATGCGGCGCTGCGCGGCGCCGTAGCCCAGTTGCACCAGGTTGCCGTCGTTCAGGCGGATGTGCGGAATGCGCCGGGCGCTGGCGGCGTCCACGATGCAGCCGGTGCTGGGGCCCAGGTAGCGGTCGTTGATGGCGGTCTTGATGGCGTGGATGGCGGCCTTGAGGTCGAATGCCTCGTCATTGATGGCGGCCATCAGCAGACGGTGGCCATGCTCCAGCGCCACGCGGGCCACGGCCTCTTCGGGGCAGCGGAACACCATGCGGTACACGCCGCGCCGGGAGATCTCGCGCGTCTGGCCGAACTCGGCCGGCATGCCCGAGAGGTTGAGCAGTTCGATGACCACGTGCTCCAGCACGTGCCCCATCCAGGTGCCTTCCTTCAGGCGCAGCAGGAAGCCGCCGCGCTCGCCCACGCCGCAGTGGTGCTCCACCAGATCCGGCAGCCAGGTGGTCAGGCGCTCGTTGAGGCCGGGAATCTTGTTGGAGGGGTAGTCTTCCAGCTCCCCCAGGTCCAGCCAGACTTCGAGGACCGGGCGGTAGGTCCAGACACTGGGACCGCGCAGGTAGGTGGTGCGCAGGAGTTGGATATCGTTGAATTTGGCCATGAAGTGCAGCGTGGAAGATTCGGATACCCGCCCGGTTCAGGCGAGTGTGGCGATGCCCATGGGCTGAGATTGTGCGCCGATACTGGCGCAGCTCAGCACTGGCGGGTGTCAGCCGCGGGCTGATGATGTGCGTTACGAGGGGATACCGCGGCGGCGCAAGGGCCTGGGGCCCGGTGGCCGACAATGCCCCCCGTGGGCCCGGACTGGCCCGCCAACGCCCCGTGCGTGCGGGGGTGGACATACAAAACCAAATGCAACATCACCATTCTGTGGACGCCTCGGGTGTCTTGTCTGGCCCCTGGGGGGCCGAGATGCGGGCAGTGCTCGCTCCTGACGAAAACGTGCAGGCCGCCTTCGAGGTTGACCTGACGCCCGACCTGCGCTTTGCCCCCGGCCTGCTGGTGCTGACCGAGCGGCGCCTGCTGGCGCGCGCTGGTGACGCGCCGGCGCAGGAATGGCCGCTGGCGCCCGGCATGGCGCTGCGGCTGCTGGACCATGGCGGCGTGGGCACGGTGGAGCTGCACGATGCCGACCGGCGCCTGACGCTGTGGCGCTTCACGCTGGGGCGCCATCCCCAGGCGCTGCACCTGCAGCAGCGGCTGGACACCCAGGTGCGGCGCCTGGACAGCTTGCAAGGCGCCATCGCGCCCGAAGCGCAAGACGTGCCGCGCTGCGCCGTGTGCGGCACGCCGCTGCCGCCCGACAGCGACGAGTGCACGGCCTGTGCGCGCCAGCAGGCGCCGCAGACCTCCACCTGGGTGTTGTTGCGCCTGTGGCGTTTCGCCAGGCCTTACAAAAAGCAGCTGGCCGCGGGCTTCGCGCTCACGCTGGCCTCCACCGCCGCCTCGCTGGTGCCGCCGTACATGACCATCCCGCTCATGGACGACATTCTCATTCCCTACCAGAGCGGCCAGCAGATCCCCACCGGCATGGTGCTGCTGTACCTGGGGGGGCTGCTGTTGGCGGCGCTGCTGGCCTGGGCACTGGGGTGGGCGCGCACTTACATCCTGGCCCTGGTGTCCGAGCGTATCGGCGCCGACCTGCGCACCACCACCTACGAACACCTGATGCGCCTGTCGCTCGACTACTTCGGCAGCAAGCGGACCGGCGACCTCATGGCGCGCATCGGCTCCGAAACCGACCGCATCAACGTCTTTCTGTCGCTCAACGCGCTGGATTTCGCCACCGACGTGCTGATGATCGTGATGACGGCGGCGATCCTGTTCTCCATCAACCCGTGGCTGGCGCTGGTCACGCTGGTGCCGCTGCCCTTCATCGCCTGGCTGATCCACACCGTGCGCGACAAGCTGCGCACCGGCTTCGAGAAGATCGACCGCGTGTGGTCCGAAGTGACCAACGTGCTGGCCGACACCATCCCCGGCATCCGCGTGGTGAAGGCCTTCGCCCAGGAAAAGCGCGAGGCGGACCGCTTCCGTGCCGCCAACCAGCACAACCTGGAGGTGAACGACAAGCTCAACAAGACCTGGAGCCTGTTCTCGCCCACCGTCTCGCTGATGACGGAGGTGGGGCTGCTGGTGGTCTGGGGCTTCGGCATCTGGCTGGTGGCGCGCAACCAGATCACCGTGGGCGTGCTGGCGGCCTTCATCGCCTACATCGGGCGCTTCTACATACGGCTGGATTCGATGAGCCGCATCGTTTCCGTCACGCAAAAGGCGGCAGCCGGCGCCAAGCGCATCTTCGACATCCTGGACCATGTGAGCAACGTGCCCGACCCCGTCAACCCGGTGAAGGTGGACCGCGTGCAGGGCGCCATCGAGATGCGCGACGTGGGCTTTCGCTACGGCAGCCGCACGGTCATCAAGAACCTGTCGCTCACCATCCGCCCCGGCGAGATGATCGGCCTGGTGGGCCACAGCGGCTCTGGCAAGAGCACCCTGGTCAACCTCATCAGCCGCTTCTACGACGTGAGCGACGGCGCCATCCTCGTGGACGACGTGGACATCCGCCGCATGGCGGTGGCGGACTTCCGCCGCCACATCGGCCTGGTGCTGCAGGAGCCTTTCCTGTTCTTCGGCACCATCGCCGAGAACATCGCCTACGGCAAGCCCGACGCCACGCGCGAGGAAATCGTCGCCGCCGCGCGCGCCGCGCATGCGCACGAGTTCATCCTGCGCCTGCCGCATGGCTACGACAGCCTGGTGGGCGAGCGCGGCCAGGGCCTGTCGGGCGGCGAGCGCCAGCGCATCTCCATTGCGCGCGCGCTGCTCATCGACCCGCGCATCCTGATCCTGGACGAGGCGACCTCCGCCGTGGACACCGAAACCGAAAAGGAAATCCAGAAGGCGCTGGACAACCTGGTGCAGGGCCGCACGACCATCGCCATCGCCCACCGGCTGTCCACCCTGCGCAAGGCCGACCGCCTGGTGGTCATGGACCGGGGCGAGGTCGTCGAAGTGGGGCCGCACGACGAACTGATGGAGAAGCAGGGTGCCTACTGGCGCCTGTACGAGGCGCAGGCGCGCCGTGCCGAGGAAGACGCCCAGGCCGCGGGCGTGCGCATCGAAGTGCGCGAGCACTCCGCTCACCCCGCGGGCAACACCTGAGCGAGAAAGACACGCGATGACCCTTCACACATCCCCCTCTACCGCTTCGGCACTCGCGGCAGGCTGGGACCTGCACCGTAATCCCCATGGCCGGCTGGTGCTGCGCGCGGCCGACGGCACCGCGCATGTGGGCGTGACGCCCGTGCGCGCCTTTCCCATTGCCGCTCCCGGCGAAGGCCTGTCGCTGGTCGGGCCGGACGGCCATGAACTGGCCTGGGTGCCCCGCCTGGAACAGCTGGCGCCTGCCGTGCGTGCGCTGGTCGAGGAGGAATTGGCCGCGCGTGAGTTTGTGCCCACCATCACGCGCATCCGCTCCGTGTCGAGCTTTTCCACCCCCAGTACCTGGGAGGTGGACACCGACCGCGGAGCCACGCAGTTGGTGCTCAAGGGCGAGGAAGACATCCGCCGGCTGGAGGGGCGCACCAAGCTGCTCATCGCCGCCAGCGACGGGCTGCAGTTCCATGTGCCGGATGTCACGGCGCTGGACCGTGCATCGCGCAAGTTGCTGGAGCGTTTTTTATAGCGCCTGGCGCTTGCCTGGCGCTTGCCTGGGGCGGCCTGTGCCCGTTTGTCCCTGTCATAGCCCACGTCAATCAGACATGGTTGTCGCATGAATTTGTGACAAAAGGCTAATAAGGCCTCAATTTCCCCTTTTGTTTGCCGTAATGAATGTACGACGAGGTGGTAGTTGCGACTGCCGCCGGCCGCATTCACGAGGGGACCCATGCCATGCAACTGCCACCTGTAGACCGATCGCCCGCCCAGTGGCGTACCACGGGCGCGGACTTGTATTCCACGGGCGCCTCGGGGGCCGTGGCGGTGCGGCCCGTGAACGCTGCCAATCCTGTCGAGTCCACGGACCGCTTGGGCGAGGGGGCCAGCCTGCGCGAGCCCACCAAGCCCTCGGCGCCCGACGAAAACAACCGCGACTGGACCCTGGCCGAGGCCAAGAAGGAAGCCCCGAAGGAGCCCGAGGAGCCGCCCAAGGAGCCCATCTACAAGCAACTGCTGGAATTCATCCAGTCGATGTGGCGTGCCAGCGGCAGTGCGGTGGAGCTGGCGCAAGACATCAACAAGAACACCCTCCAGGAGCGACTGGCCCAGCAGGTGCAGGACCGTCAGTCGCTCACGTACTCCGATCCCAAGGTCAAGCGCACGGGTGGCTTGTGAGTGGTGTCACGACGGTTGCTATCAGATAAGTAGCTGTTAGCGCTTATTGGTAAAGCGCTGGAGGCCAATTGGACTGGTATTTTTGGGTCCACCGGCGCTCTCAGCGCGCCGCCGCGCGGGCGCCGTCCCGCTCGGCGCGGTACTTGATGGCGAAGGCGCGCACCTCGTCCAGCGTCACGTAGTTGTCGCGGTTGGTGTCCGCATCATCGAACGCCGCAGCCACCTTGGGCACGATGGCCACTTCAGTACGGCTGAGCTTGCCGTCGCCGTTGAAATCCAGCATCTCGAACTGGCGGATCGCCTTGATCTCGCCCTTGGTCAGGGGCGCACTGGCGCTGTGCCGGGGCGCGGTGGCATGGGCCACGCCCTGCGCCTGAGCGGCCAGCGGAGCCGCCAGCGCGCAGGCCATGAGCCACGCGCAGGCTGTCGGGGCCGTCAGCAGGCGTGTAAAGGGGCGGAAGGAGCGTGAAGGCAACATTCAGGAGTAGAGCCGGCGCGCCGCCACTGGTTCAACGCCGCGGGGGGCGGGCTGTATCACCCTGTAGCGCGGCCGCTGTGTTGGCGATGCCGCTGCTGACATGCCCCGCCGGAACATGGCGTGCGGCGGACGCCACGTGGCCCGTCTGGTCATCGAAGAAGAAGTCGGGCTCGAACTCGCGCAGGAAGGGGCCTTTTTCCAGCCCGCCGAGGAACATGGCCTCGTCCACGGTGATGCCCCAGTCGAGCAGCGTGCGGATTGCGCGCTCGTGCGCCGGCGCGCTGCGCGCGGTGACCAGCGCGGTGCGGATGCGCATCTGCGAGGCGTCCGCCTGCTGCTGCAGCCGGTGCAGCGCGGCCAGCAGCGGCTTGAACGGCCCTTCGGCCAGCGGCGTGGCGGCATGGGACACCTCGTGCTGCAGGAAGGCCGGCAGGCCGCCCTGCTGGTACACGCGCTCGGCCTCGTCGGAGAACAGCACCGCGTCGCCGTCGAAGGCGATGCGCACTTCGCGCGGATAGCGGTCGCCCGCGGGCGTGGAGTCGATCATCACCCGCGCGGCGGGAAAGCCGATGGACAGCGCCTCGCGCACATCCGTCTCGTTGGCTGAAAGGAAGAGGTGCGCGCCCAACGGCCGCAGGTAGGAGAACGGGTTGCGCCCGCGCGTGAACACGCCGCGCTCGATGCGCATGCCCGCCGCCTTGGCCGAGGCGAACACGCGCATGCCGCTGGCAGGGTCGTTGCGCGACAGCATGACCACCTCGACGCGCGCGGCATCGGGCGTGTTGAACGCCAGCAGCTTTCTCACCAGCGGAAAGGCGATGCCAGGGCGCGCGGGCTCGTGTACCAGCTCCAACTGGCGGCGCATGTAGGCTTGCTCGTCGCCGGCCTCGAACAGGCGGTTCTCTTCCTCGAAATCGAACAGTGCGCGCGAGGAGATCGCGACGACGAGCTTGTCCTGCAGAGTGGCGCTCATTTGACGAACTGGTTGAGCTGGATGATCGGCATGAGCACCGCCAGCACGATCAACATCACGATGCCGCCCATGGCCACGATGAGCAGCGGCTCCAGCACCGTGGCCAGTTGCATGGCGCGGCGCTGCACCTCGGTGCCCAATTGCGTGGCGGCGCGCTGCAGCATGGTGGGCAACTGGCCCGTCTGTTCGCCCAGCCGCGCGAACATGGCCACCAGGCCGGGGAACCGCTTTTTCTGCGCCAGTGCCGAGGCCAGCGGCGCGCCCTCGCGCACCAGCACCAGCGCGTCGAGTGCGTCCGCGCGCAGGGCGCGGTTGTTCAGCGTCTCGGCCGCGGCCTGCAGCGCCTTGAGAATGGGCACGCCCGCGCCTGCCAGCATGGCCAATGTGCCGGCGAAACGCGCCGCGTTGTAGCCGCGCGCCAGCTTGCCGACGAGCGGCAGGCGCAACCAGGCGGCGTCGAACTTCTCGCGCAGCCGCGGCTGGGCCAGCGCGGCGCGGGCGCCGAACGCCAGCAGGACCAGCCCGCCCAGCAACGCCCAGCCGTAGTTGCGCACCACGTCGCTCAAGGCCAGCATGGCCACCGTGAGGAAGGGCAGGGCGCGCTTGGTGCCCGCGAATACGCTGGCCACCTGCGGTACCACGTAGCCCACCAGGAACAGCACGATGACGATCGCGATCACGGTGACGATGGCCGGGTACAGCGCGGCGCCGATGAGCTTGGCGCGCAAGGCCTGGCGCTGCTCCAGATCGTCCGCCAGGCTGTCCAGCACTTCGGCCAGGCCGCCGCTGGACTCGCCCGCGCCGATCACGGCGCAGTAGATGTCGGAGAACTCGCGCGGGTGCTGCGCCAGCGCGCGTGCGAAGGTGGAGCCGGCGTTGACCTCGGCGCGCAGCGCGGCCAGCAGGTGGCGCTGGCGCTCGTCGTCCGCCTCTTCGGCGAGCGCGGTCAGCGCACGCTCCAGCGGCAGGCCCGAGCCCACCAGCCCGGCGAGCTGGCGCGTCCACACGCCCAGCCCCGTGGCGTTGAACACCGGCCGCGTGAACAGCCGCTGCGCCAGCGTGGGGGGTGTTCCGGGAGCGGCGCCAGCGGCCAGCGCCTCCACATCCAGGGGCACCAGGGCCTGGGCGCGCAGCAGGCTGCGGGCGGCCTTGGGGCTGTCGGCCTCCAGGGTGCCGCGGCGCACATGGCCTTGGGCGTCCAGGGCTTCGAAGGAATAGGCGGGCATGCGGAGAAGTCAGCGGCGGTGGGCGAGCAGGGGCAAACTGGGCGGGCCGCAGTCGACCCGTTCAGCCCGCCATGGTAGCCGCTGCGGGTGACAGTGCCGCGTGCGCCTGGGCGGTGATCTCCAGCGAGCGCAGGCGCAGCGCCGGGTCGTACACGTCGCTCACCAGCATGAATTCGTCGGCCTGCGTGGCGGCCAGCAGCGCCTGCAGGCCCTCGCGCACGGTCTGCGGGCCACCGACCACGCCGACCGCGAGGAAGTCGGCCACGGCGGCGCGCTCCTGCGGCGCGAGGCTCTGCAGATAACCTTCTACGGGCGGCTGCAGCAGTCCGCGCTGGCCGGTGAGGATGCCCAGCACGCGCTGGTAGGTGCTGCTGGCCAGGTACTGCGCCTCGTCATCGGTGGGTGCGGCGATCACGGGCACGCCGATCACCACGTAGGGCTTGGCGCATGTCGGCGAGGGGCGGAACAGCCGGCGGTAGATGTCGATGGCCGCGTGCAGCATGCGCGGCGCAAAGTGCGAGGCGAAGGCGTAGGGCAGGCCCATCTGCGCCGCCAGTTGCGCCGAGAACAGGCTGGAGCCCAGCAGCCAGAGGGGCACCTGCGTGCCGGCGCCCGGCACGGCGGTGATGCGCTGGCCCGGCTGCGCGGGCGCCAAGAGCTGCTGCAGCTCGGCCACGTCGCGGGGGAAGTCGGCCTCGGTCTCCACGCGGTCGCGGCGCAGGGCACGCATGGTGGCGCCGTCGGTGCCGGGTGCGCGGCCCAACCCCAGGTCGATGCGGCCGGGGTAGAGCTCGGCCAGCGTGCCGAAGGCCTCGGCCACCACCAGCGGCGCGTGGTTGGGCAGCATGATGCCGCCCGAGCCCACGCGGATGGACCGCGTGGCCCCGGCCACGTGGCCGACCAGCACGGCCGTGGCAGAGCTGGCGATGCCCGGCATGTTGTGGTGCTCGGCCAGCCAGTAGCGCTTGAAGCCCAGCGCCTCCACATGCTGCGCCGTCTGCACGGCGATCTGCAGTGCCTGGGCCACGGTGCCGCCCTCGCGCACGGGCACGAGATCAAGCATGGAAAGTAAAGGCAGGGAATGTGTGGTCATGGCACCGATTGTGGGCTGCGGGTGAAATCCGTGCTGCGCCGCGGGTATGGTGGGCAGAGGTTCCCGCATGGTGCATAGCGTTTTGCTATTGATATACTGAATTTGTTTTAAATCAACACACGAAACATATTGTCACTTTTGGCGTCCTGTGCGACGCTGCCAGGAAGTGATGCACGGGGCGTGCGGGGGGTGTCTATGGGGTTCTTCAGCCGTTTGTTTCAGCCGCGTGCCGATGGCCTGGCCGCGCCTGAGGACTGGACTTCGCTGCCTGCGAGCGAGGCCAGCGCGCTGGTGCTGTACGACGAAGAGGCTTCGCGGCTCCTGGCGGCGTTCGACATCGAGGCTGCCATCGTCATGCACGAGCGCTGGCTGCCCTGGCTGGCCCAAGCGCTGGCGGGCGCGCGCGACGAACAGCTGCGCCCCGAAACGGTGGTGGACGACACCTGTTCCGAGCTGGGCCGCTGGCTGCACGGCAGCGGGCGCGTGGCGCTGGGGCACTTTCCTGCTTTCGACATGCTGATGCGCCGCCACCAGTATTTTCACCACCAGGCGGCCGTGCTGTTGACGCATCTGGCGCAGGGCGATCAATTGCGGGCCGAGCAGGCGTTCAAGAGCTGCCAGCATGCGTCGCGCCAGGTGGTGCTGCTGCTCAAGGAGCTGCAGCGCGGGCTGGACCACGGGAAGCGTCCCCCCCAGCCGATGGCCACAGGTGAACGCTGAAATTCGCTATTGATATAAGAGCTACTAGCGCTTGTCTGTAATGGTTTTCAATGCAATTTGTATTGAAAACCCAGTCTTGGCAAGCGCGCCGCGCTCCTGTTTTTGAAAGGCGCCGCTGCGGCCTGTCCGCTCAGTCGCGCGTCACACGCAGCACTTCTTCGCGGCTGGTGATGCCGGCGTGGATCAGCCGCTCGCCATCGTCGCGCATCAGCGTCATGCCGCCGGCCAGGGCCTGGGTGCGCACCTCGGCCTCCGGGGCCTGGTTGTGGATCTGCGCGCGGATGGCGTCGTCCACCACCAGCAGTTCGAACACGCCGGTGCGCCCCGCGTAGCCGGTATGGCCGCAGTGCTCGCAGCCTGCACCGTGGCACTCGCCGCAATATTTGCGCACCAGGCGCTGCGCCAGCACCCCCAGCAGCGACGAGGACAGCAGGAACGGCTCCACTCCCATGTCGGTCAGGCGCGTGATGGCGCTGGCCGCGTCGTTGGTGTGGAGCGTGGCCAGCACCAAGTGGCCGGTGAGCGAGGCCTGGATGGCGATCTGCGCGGTCTCGAAGTCGCGGATCTCGCCGATCATGATCACGTCGGGGTCCTGGCGCAGGATGGCGCGCAGGGCCTTGGCAAACGTCAGGTCGATCTTGGCGTTGACCTGCGTCTGGCCCACCCCGGGCAGCTCGTACTCGATGGGGTCTTCCACCGTCATGATGTTGCTGCGCGCGGCGTCCAGCCGCGCCAGCGCCGCGTACAGCGTGGTGGTCTTGCCCGAGCCCGTGGGGCCGGTCACGAGGATGATGCCGTGCGGCTGCTGGATCAGGTGCGCCAGCCGCGCCAGCACCTCGCCCTGCATGCCCACGGCCTCCAGGTTCAGCTTGCTCTCGCTCTTGTCCAAGAGGCGCAGCACGGCGCGCTCGCCATGGGCGTTGGGCAGCGTGGACACGCGCACGTCGACGGCGCGGGTGCCCAGGCGCAGGCTGATGCGTCCGTCCTGCGGCAGGCGCTTTTCGGAGATGTCCAGGTCCGCCATGATCTTCAGGCGGCTGATCAGCGCGGCGTGCAGCGCGCGGTTGGGCTGCACCACCTCGCGCAGCGTGCCGTCCACGCGAAAGCGCACGCTGGAGTGGCGCTCGTAGGGCTCGATGTGGATGTCACTCGCGCCGTCGCGCACGGCCTGCGTGAGCAGGGCGTTGAGCATGCGGATGATGGGCGCGTCGCCCGCGGACTCCAGCAGGTCTTCCACGGCGGGCAGCTCCTGCATCATGCGCGAGAGGTCGGCGCCTTCTTCCACCTCGCTCACCACCGTGGCCGCGCTGGATTCGCTTTGCGAATACGCCGCGCTGATGCGCTGCGCCAGCGTGGGGGCGTCCAGCGGCATGAACTGGTGTACGGCATGCTTGCGCAGCACTTCGGACAGCGCGCCGGCGTCCGGCTGCGGGCCGTGCCACAGCACGAGCTGCTGGCCGTCGTCTTCCAGCAGCAGCTGGCTGCTGCGCGCAAATGCGTAGGGCAGGGGGTGGCGCATGCGGCGGGCCCCTTACTGCGGGCTGTAGGGCGACTGGCCCATGCTGGGCGGCGTGGTGGTGCGCGCGGGCGGCTGGGGTGCGAGCGGCGCCAGCGGCGCAGGTGCGGCCGCGGGCTGCACGGGCGCGGCGGGAGAGGCGGGGGCGGGCAGGGGCGGCAGCACCGGCGCCTCGGACACACCGCTCATCATCGTGCTGGGCGCGGGCTGCGTGCTTTGCTGCAGCGCGCGGATGGCCTCGTAGCGGTCCACCATCAGTGCGTCGCTGGTGGCGCTGTCGCGGATCACCATGGGGCGCAGGAAGACCATCAGGTTGGTCTTCTGGCGCGTGCGCTTTTCATTGCGGAACAGTCCGCCCACCACGGGCAGGTCGCCCATCACGGGCACCTTGTCCTGGCCCAGCGCATAGCTGTCTTCCAGCAGGCCGCCGATCACGATCACGCTGCCGTCGTCCACCAGCACCGTGGACTCGATGGAGCGCTTGCTCGTGGAGGGGCCGTTGGCATTGGACAGCGTGCTCTCCGCAACCTTGGAGACCTCCTGGTACATCGTGAGCTTGACGGTGCCGTTCTCGTTGATCTGTGGGCGCACGCGCAGCATCAGGCCCACGTCCTTGCGCTCCACGGTGGTGAACGGGTTGACCGCGCCGCCGCTGCCGCCGGTGTTGGCGTAGGAACCGGTCACGAACGGCACGTTGTTGCCGATGATGATCTGCGCCTCCTCGTTGTCCAGCGTGAGCAGGTTCGGGGTGGACAGCACGTTGGCGTCGCCCGTGTTCTCCAGGAAGTTGGCCAGCGCCCCCAGGTAGTACTTGCCGTTGATGCGCGGCGCGACGGCCAGGTTCATGCCGGCGGCCGGCTTGGCATTGGCGATGGAGGTCACGTTGCCGGTGGCCGCCGCCAGCGCCAGATCCAGGATGTTGCGTCCGGCCACGCTGGAGTTGTTGCCCAGCACGCCCAGCGTGCTGCCGTAATTGCCCAGCACGCCTTGCCACTGGATGCCGAACTCGGCCACCTTGTTGGCGCTCACCTCCACGATCAGGCTCTCGATGAGTACCTGCGCGCGGCGACCATCCAGCTTGTCGATCACGGCGCGGATCTGGCGGTACAGCGGCTCCGGCGCGCTGATGATGAGCGAGTTGGTTGTCGGGTCGGCCTGGATGATGCCGCCGGTGGACGGCTGGTTGGCATCGCTGCTGCCACTGCTGCCCTGGCCCGTTCCCAGGCCCGAACTGCCCAGGCCCCCGGCATTGCCGCTGGCATTGGTGCTGTTGCCCAGGCCGCTGGTCTGGCCCAGGCCCGATGCGCCGGTCCGCGTGAGGCCACCCGACAGGTTGCCGGTTCCCGTGCCGCCGCCGCTGCTGGTGCCGCTGCCCCCCGCGCTGCCCAGCGCTGCGCGCAGGGTGGTGGCCAGCTTCACGGCGTCGGCGTTCTTCAGGTACACCACGTGGATGTTGCCGCTGGCAGCGGAGCTGCCCGGCGCGGCTGGTTGGTCCAGCTTGGCCACCAGTGAGCGCACCAGCGCCACGCGCGCCGGGTTGGCCGCGCGCACGATCAGCGCATTGCTGCGCGGCTCGGCCAGCAGCGTGGTCTTGAACGAATTGTCGGTCTGCCCCTGGGCCACGCCCTGCGCAGTGCCTGTGGCAGTGGCGCTGCCGCCCTCGATCAGGCGCGACACCAGCGGCGCCAGGTCGGTGGCGATGGCGTGCTGCAGCGGGATCACCTCCACGTCGCTGGCGTTGGAGACGTCCATGGCCGCCACGATGCGCGCCAGGCGCTGCAGGTTGTCGGCGTAGTCGGTGATCACCAGCGAGTTGTTGCCGGGGTTCACGTTGATGGTGTTGTTGGGGCTGATCAGCGGGCGCAGCACCGGCACCAGGTTGGCCGCGTTCTCGAAGTTGAGCTTGAAGATCTGCGTGACGATCTGCCCGCCCGCGGGCGTGCCGCCCGCGCCGCCCGCGCCGCCCTGGGACACGCTCACGTTGCCGGTCTGCAGCTTGGCATCGGCCTCGGGCACGACCTTGTACAGGCCCGCCGACTCGACCACCGTGAAGCCCTGCAGCCGCAGCGCGGCCAGGAACTGCTGGAAGGCCGCGTTGGGCTGCACCGCGTTCTCGGTCACCAGCGTGATCTGGCCCTTCACGCGCGGGTCCACCACCACGTTCTTGCCGGTGATGGTGGCCATGGTGCGCGCCACGGCCTCGATGTCGGCGTTGGCAAAGTTCAGCGTCACCGGCTCGCTGGGCAGCACACTGCCGGCGCGCTGTCCGGAGGTTTGTGCATGAATGTGGCTGCTAACGCCCGTCAATAAAGCGCTGGCAGCTATCAAATGAAGAGTGAACCGCAGGGAATGGCGGGGCAAGCTGGTCATAGGGTCAACCCACGGTGATGATGGAGCGCGCGCCACTGCGCCGCCCGATGATATTCAGAAGATTCGCCAGGGCCGCCTCCCGCCCGGGCGCGGCGCTGGCCTCGCCCGTGAAGCGCAGGCGTTTGCCCACCCACTGGCCGCTGCCCGACAGCAGCAGCGCGCCCTCCAGGGTGGACAGCTGCAGCGTGGGCGCGCCGCCGCCCTGCACCTGCAGCCGGTAGCTGCCCATGGGCCGCAGCGTGGACAGGCGCGAGGACAGGCCCAGCGCATCCAGCTGCACCTGGCCCTGCATCTGCAGGCGCCCTGCGGCCCATTGCAGCGCGAACGCCTGGGTGCGCAGCTGCAGGCGGCCCTGCGGCTGCACGGTGTTCCACGGGGTGCCCAGGCCCGCGAGCGCCGCAGCCGGCCACTGGCTCTGGCCATCGGCCACCTGGGCGCGCACGGCACCCAGGCCCAGCGCCACCTGCACCTGCAGCGGCGCGGTGGCGGGAATGCAGCAGTCGGCCGTCAGGCGGGCGCTGAGCCCGTTCCACGCGGGGCGCAGCTGCCACTGCAGCCGGCCGGGCAGGGCGGCCTGGTCCTGGCTGTCGGCGCCACCGGTCAGTACCAGGCGGGCCGAGCCGTTCCAGACGGTGCCGCGTGCCTGCTGCAGCTGCAGTTGCCCGCCGCTGGCCTGCTGCACGCCTGTGGCCAGCCAGCGCGCCGGTGCCCACAGCACCAGCGCGGGCAGCGCGCCCAGGCACACGCCGGCCACGGCCCAGCGCCAGGGCGCGCGCGGCAGTGTCAGCGAAGGGGTCGGGCGCGGCAGTGTCAGCGAAGGGGTCGGGCGCGGGGAGCGTGGCACGGGCAGGGGGCGTGGACTATTGCGGGGGCAGCGCCAGCACCAGCGTGCCGTCCCAGCGGACGGCGGCCGCGGCAGCGTTGGCGGGCGCGGCGCTTTGCACCAGGCGGGCTTCCAGCGGCACGGCGCGCGCGGTGCTGCGCGCCTGGTCCAGCCACTGGGCAAGGGCCTCGGCGGGGGCGCCCTTGAGGGTGACGGTGGCGCGGTCGCCCGCGACGTTCATCTGCGCGGCTGCGCCCAATTGCTGCGCCAGCGTGGTCTGCAGCGTGCGCAGGGCCTCGCCGCCGGGTGGGCGGGGCGCGTCCTTGAGCTGCAGCGCTTCGGCCTGCAAGGCCTGCATGCGCTGCAGTTGCGCATCCACGGCTGCATGGCGTGCGCCCGAGCCGCGCAGCTGCTGCAGTGCGGGCGCCAGCAACACCCACCACAGCAGGGCCAGCCCCACCACGGCCGCGGCGGCCAGCACCAGGGACTGTTCGCGCGGCGCCATGCGGCCCCAGTGGGCGCGCAGCGCGGCCAGCGCAGGGGGAACCGGCGCGGGCGAGGTCGAAGCGGTGCGGGCGTTCATGGGCGGTCCTCGGCGCGCACCAGCAGGGCGCCATCGCGCGGCTGCGCGCTCAGGCTTTCCGCGGCCAGGCGCTGGTTCATGGCGGTGAGTTCCTCGGGTGCCAGCTCCAGGCCGCGCAGGCGCAGCTCGCCATTGGCATATTCGATCTGCGTGGGCACGCGCGGCGGGGGCAGCGCGGCACCTGCGGCGGCCATGAGCGGCTCCAGGTCGCGCCGCGACACGCTGCCGGCGGCCTGGCGCAGCTGCGCCAGTTCGCGCTCCATCTGCACCGGTGCATCCACGACGACCTTGACGTGCGGGAAGGTCTGGGTCAGCGCGTTGCGCACGCCGGCCTGTTTGGCCGCCAGCGCCTGGCGGTCCTGCCACGCCCAGAGATTGAGCCCCACGACCTGCACCACCACGGCCACGGCCAGTGCCCAGCGCGCGGCCCGCCATTGGGGTGCGCGCGCAAAGGCGCTGGCGCCGCTGCCCAGCTTGCGCAGCGCGCGCGTGTGGCCGGTGCTGGCCAGGTCGAACTGCGCCAAGTCCCAGTCGCCACGCGCGGCCACCAGCGCGCGCTGGCTGGCGGTGTGCAGCTGCACCGGGCGGTTCAGCAGCCGCTCGGCCAGGGCGGCCACGGCGGGTTCGGCGCGCACGGCGGGCGGCGCATCATCGGCGGGGCGCGCCGCCAGCGCGGCGGCCGCGGCCAGCGGCAGCACGGCCACGGCCTGTTGCGGCCCGTGGCCGGTCAGCACCAGCTGGGCGTCCTCGGGAGTGCCGAGCACGTCGCATTCCTCTTGCCCGCTGGCGGTGGGGCCGGGAGCGAACTCGGGCACCACGCGGTCCACCGGCCGCCCCGCGGCTTCCAGCGCCTGCAGGGCGCCGCGCAGCCAGGCGCGGTCGCACACGGCCACCCAGGCAGGGCTGCCCGGCTGGGCGCCGGGCTGCAGCGCGAAGTGCAGTTGCGCGGGGTCGTCGAGCAGGTGTTCTTCGAGCAGTCCTTCCAGGACCGCGCGCAGCCGGCCGGCCTGGGCCGTCGCGCCCTGCGGCAGCGTCACCTGCTGCCATGACAGCGCGCGCGCAGGCACCACGGCCACGATCTCGCCGGCGCGGCCCGGGTCGGGCAGCAAGGCGGCGGTGGTGCTGGCGTGGCGGGTGGCGGTGTGGCCGTCGGCCGTGAGCGTGTAGCTGTATTCGGCGGCGGGCCCCGGCGTTCCCAGGGGCAGGGTTAGGACAAGGGTGCTCATGAATGGGTTAACAGACCATTTTAGGGGCGTGATGTGACGCTTCGTGCCAAGGCGGCCGGTCACCGCGCGCCAGCGGCCGCAGTGCCGGGAGCCGTCGTGCGCACGAGGCCGCCACGTTCGCGCCACAGCGTGCGCACGTCCCCGCGCTGTTTGTAGACCAGCGAGCGCTCTTCGACCACGGCCATGTCCAGGCGCAGTCGCCCGCGCACTTCGAAGTAGCTGGACGACACCGTATGCACCGTGGCCGAGATGCGGCTGGAGTTGCCCAGCAGCTTGGCGGCGTCGGCCTCGCTGCGGAAGTGGCTGGAGTCGCGCGCCTGCACCAGGCGCTGCGCCTCGGCCATGTCCAGCCCGTCGGCGCTGGCCCACAGCACCACGGCGCTGGCGGTGTTGAGGTTGACCTTGGTGCGCACGGGCAGCAGCGTGACGTAGGGCGCGAGCGCATCCACGCTGCGCTGCGGCAGGCCCCACCACCCCAGTTGCGCCACGCTTTGCGGCAGCAGCGGCGCGGCGCTCGCGGTGTCACTGTCCTTGGCCTCGGCGCGCAGCATCTGCCGCGCCAGCATGTCCAGCTGTGCCCGCGGCAGTCCGAGGTATTCGAAGAGCCGCTGGAATTGCCGCAGCGCCGTGGCGTCCACCTGCCCATCGTTGGCCAGGTTGCGCAGGTTCAGCAGGGCCTGCAGGTCGGTGATCTGGCCCGACAGGAAGGCGTTGGTGGTGTCGGTACTCGCGTCTTCCACCTGGGCCACATTGCGGTCGGCCGCGAGGAACGTGGACAGGCGCGCTTCTTCCAGCGGCACCGACCAGGGTTCGGAGAGGTTGTCGGTGCCGTCGCCGCTGCGGGCAATGGAGTCTTCGCGCAGGATCAGGCGGGACCAGTCCAGCGCACCGATCAGGATCCACGCCGACTGGATACGTGCGCGCTCGGCGGTTTCGACTTCGATGGCGCGCCACTGCTGCCACATGGCCGCGGCCGCGAACGTGGCGACCAGCGTCACGGTGAGCATGGCGGCCAGCAGTGCGGCGCCGGCTTGATGAGAAACACCCCGAGGGGCTTTGCGTCCACCCGCCGCTCCCGTTACGCGGGCGGGGCGGCGCCACCAGTGCGTCGGGGCCCTGGCACGGCGGGCCTCGCCCGGTGCGCGCCAGTCGCGTGTGTCGGAGGCGGCGGGCAGGGCGGCGGATAGCGGGCAGGAATCGGTCACGACTTGCCTCCACCCAGCAGCGGATTGGCCCAGTCCCGCGTGACCACGCCCGAGAGTGCGCCACCCGGCGGCAGCGTGAGCTGCAGGCGCACCCCGTCGGGGATGCTGGCGGCGGCGCTGCTCAGCCCGCCGACCGTGCGCGGTGCGCTGGCGCTGGTATCGGTGGACAGCGCATTGGCCCAGGCGCCGCTGCGGTAGTAGTACAGCTGCCAATTGGCCAGCGGCATCAGCACGGTTTCCTGTCGGCGCTCGGCCTCGCCGGGTGTGCGCGCCCACTGGGCTGCGCGCTGCCAGGCGGCATTCCATTCCGCGCGGGTGCGCACCGGGGGGGACTGCCAGCGCAGCCAGCGGGCGGTGCCGTCCACGCTGCGCCGCGTCCAGGCGACGACCAGCGCACCCTCGTCGGGCTGGCGCGTGCCGCGCCGCGTGAGGCGCAGCACCTGGCCGTCCCAGGCGATGGGTTCGGTATGGTCGATGGCCTGCAGGGCATCCAGGTCGGCCGCCCACTGGGCCAGCACGGTCTGCAGCACCAGCAGCTCGTCGGTGCGCTCGCGCGTGAGCTGCTGCGAGCGCGCCATGCCATCCAGCCCGCGCCAGCTGGCGATGGCGAGCAGCGCCATTACCGCGATGGCCACGAGCAGCTCCACCAGCGTGAAGCCGCGCAGCCTACGGTGGCGCACCTTAGCCGTGTGCTGTCTGTCGCATAGGGCGCATGCTACGCAACGGGCGCTACCCAGCTCAGCAGCAGCCGTGGAGCGGGCTTGGCCCGGCCACCGGCTGCGTCCCACTTCCCGCGCGTAGCGCGAGAGAAGGGGGAAGCGGCGTGGCCGCTCAGGGGGTTGTTGCATATCAATACCGCCCCACGATGGTGGACAGCCGCAGCACGGGCAGCGCGGCCTCGAAGACCTGCGCGTCCACGCGGCGGAACTGTGGATTGGGCGTGGGCGAAACCGTCACCGCCACGTCGTAGCGCCGACCCGCCTGTTCGCAGGCCACGCGCGTGTCGCCGATGGACGGCATCTGCGACGACAGGCGTACCCGGCTCAGTTCGTTCTCGGCGCACAGGTGGGCCAGCACCACGTCGGTCTGGCGCGCGGCGTTGCGCGTGAGGGCGGAGGTGGCCTGCAGCCCTGCCAGGAGGGCGATGGCGACGATGCCCAGTGCCACCAGCACCTCCACCAGCGTGAAGCCGCGCGCCGCGCCGCGCCGGCGCCGCGCCCCCGTTCGCGCGCGGTGGCTCATGGCAGCGCCTGCACGGCAAACGGGCGCAGCCCGTCGGTGGCCACGCGCACCGCGCGGTCGGGGTGCGCGCCGCTCACGATCACCACTTGTTGCGGGCCGATGAGGGGTTCCGGCCCCAGCCACAGTTCCGCAGGGCCCTGCACGCCGGTGGCGCTGTCCAGCCAGCGGTTGGGGAATGTGTCGGGCGGCACGCCCTCGAAGCGAAAGCCCTGGGCATCGGCACGCCAGCGCACCGCCGCGCCGGAGGCGCGCGATTGCGCGCGCGCCGACTCCAGCAGCGCTGCCAGCCGCTCGCCTTCGCGCTGCAGTTGGGTGGCGCCGCTGTCGCGCAGTGCCAGGCCCACGCCGGCGGTCGCCAGGGCGATGATGGAAATGACCACCAGCAATTCAAGGATCGTAAAACCCCGCTGGGCGACGGCTGCGCGGCTTTGCCTGTCTCGCCTGCTGCGCAAGGGGCGGGGGGAGAAGAAGCCTGCGCGGCGTAGTGGCGCGGCCGGCCGAGGCCCCTGCGCGGCGTCCGCTGGGCTGGGGTGTGCCCGTGTCATGCGTAGGATGGCGCCGGCGCCGGGCCCTGCGGCTTACTGCCAGCTGCCGATGTCGGCATCCTTGCCCTCGCCGCCGGACTGGCCATCGGCGCCGAAGGACATCACGTCCACCTCACCCTTGATGCCCGGGCTCAGGTACTGGTAGGGGCGGCCCCAGGGGTCGTTGGGCAGCTTCTCCAGGTAGGGGCGCCAGTTGTTCGGCACCGGGCCGGCGCTGGGCTTGGCGATCAGCGCCTGCAGGCCCTGTTCGGCTGTGGGATAGCGCTGGTTGTCCAGGCGATAGAGCTTGAGCGCCTGCATGATGTTGGTGACGTCGGTGCGCGCGGCCGTGCTGCGCGCGTCGTCGGCGCGGTCCAGCACGTTGGGCACGATCAGCGCGGCCAGCACGCCGATGATGACCAGCACCACCATGAGCTCGATCAGGGTGAAGCCCGCGGACAGGCGACGGCGGGCGCGGTGCGCGAGGGAGGAGGGGCTGGGCTGCATCTCGAAGCGGCGACTCGGAATGGACATATCCGGTCAATCATAATCGTGCAATGGTGACAAACACATACGGCCGCTGGGCCCCGCGCCTGGCCACGCTGCTGCTCTGGGCGCTGGCGGGCGCGACTGCTGTCTATTGGGGGTTGAAGCTGTCCGCAAGCCCGGCCGGCACGGCACCGGCTGCCGCGGCGCCCGAGCCGGTGGTGACCGACACGCAGGCGCTCGCGCGCCTGCTCGGGGCCAGCCCGGTGCTGGCGGCCAACGAGGCGGCACCCTCTGCAGCCAGCCGCTTCGTGCTCATGGGCGTGCTGGCCGGCACGGCCAGCGGCGGCGGCGCCGCGCTGATCGCGGTGGACGGCAAGCCGGCCAAGCCCTACCGCGTGGGCGCGAATGTGGAGCCGGGGCTGGTGCTGCAGTCCCTGGGCAAGGGCGCCGCGCGGCTGGGGGCGTCGATGGACGGCGCCACGACGCTGGCGCTGGAGATGCCGCGCAAGCGGCCCTGACCTGGCGGGGATCCCGCGCCGGCGGGGCCTGCATATCCGACGGGAGCGCCCATAACCTAACCGCGCTCCGGTGCTGCCTGCGGTCGGCCCTTCAGTGGCAGAAGTACCGTGGTCCAGGCGCCGTAGCCCGGAGCCGATTGCGGCCATTCATGGGACAGCGGCATGCGCGCGGCGCCGTGCGTCAGCAGCCAGTGCACGCAGCGGGCCACCCCGGCATGCGTGATCCAGACCACATCGCCACCGCCGGCGTGCGCCTGGGCCGCGGCCTCGTCCAGCGCGGCGGACACGCGCGTGAGCATGGCCGCCAGGGGCTCGCCGCCGCCGGGCGCATGGTGGCCGAAGCGCGTGGTCCAGGCGTCGATGTCCGCACGGGCGATGTCGTTCCACGCGCGGCCCTCCCACTGGCCGAAGTCCATCTCGGTGATGCGGGGCTCAGCCTTTGAAGCCAAATCGGCCCGCAGGGCAAGCAGGTCCTGCGCAAGCAGCTCGCATCTTTGTAGCGGAGAGTGGTGCAGGGCGGCCAGACGGGGTGGCAGCGCCTGCGCCAGCAGGCGTGCGCTCTCGCGGCTATGGCGCACGTTGGCGGCAACGTCCAGGCGGCCGTAGCACAGGCCGGGCGCCACCTCGGGGCGCGCATGGCGCACCAGCCACAGGCGCGGCGCGCTCATGCCGCCCGTTGCGCGAGCGCGATGGCCGCGCCCAGATAGAAGCCGATCTCGCCCACCTGCTGCGTGGCGCCCAGGCAGTCGCCGGTAAAGCCCTGCAGTCGACGCGCAAAGCGCCACAGCATCCAGGCCGCACCGGCGGCGCTGGCCAGCAGGCTTGCTATCAATACCAAAGCGCCCAGCGCTTGATATACAAGCGCTAGCGCCGGAAAACACCACAAGGCCGCGGCTGCCAGTGCGCGTACGGAGATCTGGTCCGCCAGCGGCTTGCTCTTGGACGTGGCCGTGTCGCCCACATGCGGCAGCGCGCGCACGATGACGAGCGGCCACAGGCGCGACAGCACATGCGCCCCGGCCAATGCCGCCAGCGCGCTGGACAAGCCGAGGTGGCCGAGCTGCGCCAGCAGGGCCACCTTGGCCTGCAGCGCCAGCACCAGCGCCATGGCCCCGAAGGCGCCGATGCGGGAATCCTTCATGATCTCCAGCGCGCGCTCGGGCTGGTAGGCGCCGCCCAGTCCGTCGGCCACGTCGGCCAGGCCGTCCTCGTGGAAGCCCCCGGTCACCAGCACCGTGGCGATGGTGCAGCCCACCGCCGCCGCCAGCGGTGCAAAGCCCGCGCCGCCCAGCCCCAGCCACAGTGCCGCATAGCTGCCCACCGCCACGGCGGCCACCAGCCAGCCCACACCGGGGAAATGTGCGCTGCTGGCGCGCAGCATCGCAGGGCTGTAGCCCACCCACGTGGCCAGCCGGCCCGTGACGGGGATGCGCGTGAAGAACTGCACGGCCAGCAGATAGTGGCGCAGGGTCTGCATGAATACTATCGAATCAATAGCTGCTCGCGCTTGATGGGCGGGCGCTGGAGGCCAAAATGGCTTGCATCATGCGCCGTTGGCCTGCAGGAACAGGCGGTAGGCCGGGTTCTGCGTTTCCTCGACATAGGGGTAGCCCAGCGTCTGCAGGAAGGCATCGAACTGCGCTGCGTCGTCGGCCGGCACCTGCATGCCCACGAGGATGCGCCCATAGTCCGCGCCCTGGTTGCGGTAGTGGAACAGCGAGATGTTCCAGGTGGGCTGCATCAGGCTCAGGAACTTGAACAGCGCGCCGGGGCGCTCGGGGAAGGTGAAGCGCATCAGCCGCTCGTCGCGCGCCAGCGCCGAATGGCCGCCGACGAGGTGGCGCAGGTGCTCCTTGGCCAGTTCGTCGTGCGTGAGGTCCAGCGCCTCGAAGCCATGCTTGTGGAAGTTGCGCGCGATCTTCTCGGACTCGCCGCGGCCCGTGGTGGACAGGCCCACGAACACATGGGCGCGCCGCTCGTGGCTGATGCGGTAGTTGAACTCGGTCACGTTGCGCGGTCCGCCGGGCAGGGCCCCCACCACCTCGCAAAAGCGCTTGAAGCTGCCGCGCTCCTCAGGGATGGTGACGGCGAACAGGGCTTCGCGTTCCTCGCCCACCTCGGCGCGCTCGGCCACGAAGCGCAGCCGGTCGAAGTTCATGTTGGCGCCGCACAGGATGGCGGCGTAGGTTTCACCCTTGGTCTTGTGCTTGGCCACGTACTGCTTGATGGCGGCCACGGCCAGGGCGCCCGCGGGCTCCACGATGCTGCGCGTGTCCACGAAGATGTCCTTGATCGCGGCGCAGACGGCATCGGTGTCGACGATCACGTAGTCGTCCACCAGGTTCTGCGCGACGCGGAAGGTTTCCTCGCCCACCAGTTTCACGGCCGTGCCGTCGGAGAACAGGCCCACGTCCGGCAGCGTGACGCGCTGATGCGCCTTGACCGATTGCGCCATGGCGTCCGAGTCGTTCATCTGCACGCCGATGACCTTGATGCCAGGGCACACGGCCTTGATGTAGTTGGACACGCCGGCGATCAGCCCGCCGCCGCCAATGGCGACGAACACGGCATCCAGCTTGCCGCCCAGCTGCTGCACCTGCCGCAGGATCTCCATGGCGATCGTGCCCTGGCCGGCGATCACGTCCGGGTCGTCGAAGGGGTGCACGAAGGTCAGGCCTTCTTCCTTTTGCAGCTGCGCGGCGCGCTCGTAGGCGTCGGAATAGCTCTCGCCGCTCAGCACCACTTCGCCGCCCAGCGTCTTCACCGCATCGATCTTGAGCTGCGGCGTGGTGGTGGGCATCACGATCACGGCGCGCGTGCCCAGCTTGCTGGCGCTCATCGCCACGCCCTGCGCGTGGTTGCCGGCCGAGGCGCAGATCACGCCGCGCGCCAGCTGCTCGGGCGAGAGCTGCGCCATCTTGTTGTAGGCGCCGCGCAGCTTGAAGCTGAAGACGGGCTGCTGGTCCTCGCGCTTGAGCAGCACCTTGTTGTGCAGCCGCCGCGACAGGGCGCGGGCGGGCTGCAGGTCGGACTCCACCGCCACGTCATAGACACGCGCGGTGAGGATCTTTGTGAGGTAATCGAACGGGGTGAGAGGCTGGGTCATGGTGCAAACCGGCGGGCGGCGCTGCCGTGCGGACGGGGCGTCCAGGGCGCGCTCAGCCGGGCGCACATCATAGGACGGCGCGCCCGCAGGGTTAGGGACGGCTCACCGCAGGGCAAAAAAAAGCCCCAAGCGGTAAAGCCTGGGGCTGAATCCATCCTTTGAGGAGATGGAGGAGACAATCGGTGCGAACCCCGCTGTGCGAACAGTGCGAAGCGGGTAACGCATGGGCGCATTGTAGCGCTGCGGTTGTTGCGTTGCAGCAAAATCGCACCTGCGTTCATCATTTGCTACAGATTCACCCTGATTTTTGGAGAAAAACAACATGGAATGCACCGTCAGCTGGACCGGCAACGCCGGCACGCGCTCCGGCATGGGCTTTGTTGCGGAGACCGGCAGCGGCCATGTGCTGGCCATGGACGGGGCGCCCGACGCCGACCGTCCCGAGAACGGCGGCCAGAACCTGGCCCCGCGTCCCATGGAGACCGTGCTGGCCGGCACGGGCGGCTGCACGGCCTACGACGTGGTGCTGATCCTCAAGCGCGGCCGGCACGATGTGCGCGGCTGCAGCGTGAAGCTCACCTCCGAGCGGGCGCAGGTCGATCCCAAGGTGTTCACCAAGATTCACATGCAGTTCACGGTGACCGGGCGCGGCATTCCGCCGGCGGCCGTGGAGCGTGCCATCGCCATGAGCCATGAGAAATACTGCTCGGCCAGCATCATGCTGGGCAAGACCGCGCAGATCACGACGGGCTTTGAGATCGTCGAGGCCTGAGGCGCGGCGGGACGTACTAGATGTAATGTGCAGTCGTCGTCATGACCTTGGCGGCGGCTTTCATCAGCCAACGCGCCGGGGGCGGTAGAGGAAGTGCGCCCGCCGCCTGCGCCTGGGCCGCGTGGCGTTCCTCATCCCGCTGCATGCGGTCGACGATGGCGCGCGAGGGCAGGTCCGCCTCCGGCAGGCGGCGCAGGTGCCCTTGCAGATGGGCGGATACCTGCCGCTCCGTCTCCACCACAAAACCCAGACTGGCCTGGTCGCTGACCCGGGCCGCCACCAGGCCGATGGCGAAGGCGCCAGCGAACCACAAGGGGTTGAGGAGACTGGGCCGGCTCCCCAGGGCGTCGAGCCGCTCGCGGGTCCAGGCCAGGTGGTCGGTCTCCTCGCGCGCCGCGGCCAGGAGATCGCTGCGCAACTGAAGGTCGCGGGTCACGCACGACTGGGCCATGTACAAGCCCTGGGCACACACCTCCCCGACATGGTTGACGCGCATCAACGCGCTGGAGAGACGCCTTTGCTCGACGGACAGGTCCACCGCAGGCAGGGAGCGTGCCGGTGAGGGTTCTCCCGCTCTCGGACGAGCGAACAAGGTTCGCAGGGCACTATCTGCGGCAACGAGGAGTGTGTCCATGGTTAACAAAAACGTTGTTTACGCGCACGTAATGGCGCAGGTAACGCAAAAACCGTACGGTAAGTGCTTACTCGGAGCAACAATAAGACGGTTTTGCTGCCGTTTTGGCCATGTTGCGGTACAGCAACGAAAACCCGCTTTTGGCCCGATTCTGAGGGATTTCCTTTGCGAAACCTGGCGGGCTCTGTTGCAATAGGACCAACTTCCCCACCAGGAGGTTGGCCCGGGGAACCGGCGGGGGCTGTGCGTGAGCCGCACATCCAAGTCCTCTACGATCCGGGGCCCTCTGTTTAACCTTGGAGTAACTCGCAATGAAAAAATCCCTGATTGCACTGGCAGTGCTGGCCGCTTCCGGCGCCGCAATGGCTCAATCCTCCGTGACGCTGTTCGGTATCGTTGACACCGCTTTCGGCTACGTGGACAACGCTAACGCCGCTGGCGACAGCGTGTATGGCCTGAGCACCAGCGGCAACGCAACGAGCCGTCTGGGCTTCCGCGGCGTGGAAGATCTGGGTGGCGGTCTGAAGGCTGGCTTCTGGCTGGAAGGCGAAATCTTCGGTGACGACGGCAATAGCAAAGGTTTCGACTTCAAGCGCGAATCCACCGTTCGACTCAGCGGCAATTTCGGTGAAGTTCGTCTGGGCCGTGAATTGACACCTTCTTACCGCAAGACCAGCTCTTACGATCTGTTCGGTCAGACCGGTATTGGTCAGTTCATGGGCTGGCGCGATTGGGGAACCAATTCGGATTTCCAAACGCGCGTGTCTACTGCTGACGCAAACAATGTGCGTGCTAGTAATATTGTGAGTTACTACACGCCCAACTTTAGCGGGTTTACCGGTGGCTTGGGTTATGGTTTCGATGAGCAGGTATCTGGCAAGAACGGACGTTATGTCGGTGGTTTTGTTGCCTATGACAATGGTCCCCTGAGCATTGCAGTGTCCTATGATCAGCGTGAACTCCTGGGTTCTGTGGGGCCCGTCGCAACGGCTGTATCTTTCACCGGCTCGCGTGACACGTTGACTGTGGGTGCTTCTTACGACCTGAATGTTGTGAAGCTCAGCACGATTTTGCAGCAATCGAAGTACAAGATTGATGGCGCTGGCAGCGAAAAGTTTAATGCGTACGCGCTGGGTGCTTCTGCCCCGCTGGGTGCAGGCGAAGTCAAGCTGCAGTACGCTCTGTACGACCAGAAGGCCATCGACTCCAAGGCTCACCAAATCAGCCTGGGCTATGTCCACAACCTGTCCAAGCGCACGGCTCTGTATGGCACCGTGGCTTACCTGAAGAACAAGGACGCTTCCAACCTGGCTCTGCCCACCAAGGGTCTGACAGTTGACGGCCCCGGCGCTGGCGAGAACCAGACCGGCGTGCAACTGGGTATTCGCCACTCCTTCTAATCTCGGGCTGGCGTGAGGCCAGCTTGGATAAAGAAGACAAAACCGCTGCCTTCGGGCAGCGGTTTTTTTTCGTCTGCGGTTTGGTGTCTCTTGTGCGACGATTTTTCGGGTTAACCCCTGTGGCTGTAAAGCGATGGACCCTTGCCCCTGCCCGGCGGGTTTTCAACAATGAAGCCTCCTCGCTTCCTGCCAAGAACACGATTTGGCCGCAGGGCCCCTGGTGGAGGAGAAGTCGAGTGTTGTGAAGCGAGTGGCGCACGTCCAGTGAGCGAGTTCATCAAGGCGTGGCTGCGAATCGTGAGCCGGTTATCAATCCAAGAGGAGTCTGTCGTATGCAAAAGAAAATTGTGGCTGCCCCGGCGCTGTGCGGCGCGGGCGTGGCAATGGCCCAGTCCGCCGGTACCAGCAAGGTGGAGCTGTGGGGTATCGTGGATGCCGCCGTGCGCCACACCAACAACGAAGGTGCCGGCAAGGATGGCCTGACGAAGATGATCGGTGGCGGCATGTCGCAAAGCCGCTGGGGCATCAATGTGGAGGAGGACCTGGGTGGCGGGTCCAAGGCCCTGGTGGTGCTGGAAAACCGTCTCAATGCCGATGACGGCAGTGTTTCCACCCCCTTCTTCCAACTGTCCTATCTGGGTCTGCAAGGCCCTTATGGCCGCCTGACTGCCGGACGTCAGTGGAACGTCCTGTTCGACGTGGTGACCAGCACCTACGCTTCGTTCCCGTACTCCCCCTACATGGAAGCCTACAAGCCTGAGTTGGGAATGGCCACGGGCGCGCGTACCAGCAACATGCTGAAGTACACCTTCGCAACGCCGGACCGCAGCTTCGTAGGCTCGCTGCAATATTCGTTTGACGAGAACAACGACACCAAGGCATTGGAAGCTGGCCTGCCTGCCTCGGCGGCGCAAGTGCCTGCCTACGTTGCAGGCACCCTGGGTGGTGGCGCCTGGAAGACGGCTGGCGGCTACCTGCGCTACTCCGCGAGCGGGTTTGCCGTCGGCGGCGGCTACATGCGCACGACGCTGCCAGGCGG
Organism: Diaphorobacter sp. LR2014-1; assembly: GCF_002916785.1. Classification (NCBI taxonomy): domain Bacteria; kingdom Pseudomonadati; phylum Pseudomonadota; class Betaproteobacteria; order Burkholderiales; family Comamonadaceae; genus Diaphorobacter; species Diaphorobacter sp. LR2014-1. The sequence continues at coordinate 46,569 of NZ_MTBE01000012.1, forward strand.
CACCGACGTAGACGCCTGGACTCTGGGCGGTTCGTACCGCACGGGTCCGTGGTACTTCAACACGGGCTATGGCCTGAACAAGGCGAAATACGCTACGGTGACCAACCCGATCCAGGGTTTCCGTAACCTCGTAGACGGAGCGATCCTGGGGCAATTCTGGGCCGGCCAGACCAATGGCGGCTTCCAGCCGGGCGACGCCAACAAGCGGCAGCTGTTCAAGGTGGGCGTGGGCTATCAGTTGACGCCTCAGCTCAACCTGGGCGCGCACTACTTCCGCGGTAAGCAGTCGGGCTCGGCCACGGGTGCTTCCAACGGCAACGTCAACTTCTACGTGGCCGTGGCGGACTATGCCTTCAGCAAGCGCACCGATGCCTATTTCGGCGTGGACCACACCAGCATCAGCGGCGGCAGCGCGGTCGTGCTGGATGCGGCGAGCGGCGCACGCAGCCGTACCGGCATCACCGTGGGTGTCCGCCATCGCTTCTAAGGCACATTGAGTGGGGGGGAAGGGCCCTTTGGGCCCGCCCCGATTTCAAGCAACCTCCTTCGGGAGGTTGTTTTTTTCCCGAAGTACGGTTCTTGCCCCGCCGAGCGTAGATACGCAGTCCGGGCATTGGTTTTGCATCAGCACTGCGGATGAATGGCGGCGCATCTGCGATGCACCATTTCAGGGATTTCCCTTTGCCAGTGGCCACGGCCACGCTGCCATAGTCGCTCCTTTCTATAAAAGAGGATTCCCATGCGAATCAATGCCTTGATCCTTTCTCTTGCGGCGGTCTGCGCGGCGGCTGTGGTTCCAGCGGCGCATGCCAAGACCTTCAAATGGGCCAGCCAGGGCGAAATCGCCACCTGGGATATCCACTCCCAAAACAACGCGCTGCAAAACGCCATCCATTCGTATGTGTACGAAAGCCTGGTCTACTACAACAGCCGTACCTTCGAGGTCGAGCCCATGCTGGCGACGGCGTGGCGAGAGGTCAGCCCCACACAAGTGCGTTTCACGCTGCGCCAGGGCGTGAAGTTCCACGATGGTTCCGCCTTCACGGCCGATGACGCCGTGTACTCGCTGCAGCGCGCCATGTCCAAGACCTCGAACTACACGCCGTATGTGCAAGGCATCGACAAGGTGGTGAAGGTGGATGCGCAGACCATCGACATCTTCCTCAAGTCGCCCAACCCCGTGCTGCTGCGGCAGATGACCGAGTTGCGCATGATGAGCAAGGCCTGGGCCGAGAAGAACCGATCGGTGGAGCCGAAGGACATCAAGGGCACCGATGAGAACTTCGCCCATCGCAACGCCATGGGCACGGGCCCCTATACGCTGGAGACATGGCAACCCGACGTGAAGATGGTCTTCAAGCGCAATCCGAACTGGTGGGGCCAGATGGAAGGCAATGTGACCGAGATCGTCTACACCCCCATCAAGTCGGCCGCCACGCGCATTGCCGCCCTGCTGTCGGGTGAGGTGGACCTGGTGCTGGACCCCTCACCGCAGGATCTGCCCCGCCTGCGCTCGTCGGGCACCATCAAGGTGGTGGACGGGCTGGAGAACCGTACCATCTTCCTGGGCATGGACCAGTTCCGGGATGAACTCGTGGGCTCCAACATCAAGGGCAAGAACCCCTTGAAGGACCTGCGCGTGCGCAAGGCGCTGTACCAGTCCATCGACGCCAATGCCCTCACGCGCAACATCCTGCGCGGCCTGGGCAAGCCGACCGGTACCCTGGTGGCGCCGCAGGTCGCAGGCTGGTCGGAGGCCGTGGGCAAGCGCATGCCCTACGACGTCGAGGCCGCGAAGAAGCTGCTGGCCGAGGCCGGCTATGCCGACGGCTTCGAGGTGGACTTCGCCTGCCCCAACAACCGCTACATCAACGACGAGGCCATCTGCCAGGCGGTCACCGCCATGTGGGCGCGCATCGGTGTGAAAGCCAAGCTGCGTACGCTGCCGCTGGTGACCTACTTTCCCATGATCCAGCGCAGCGAAGCCAGCATCTACATGCTGGGTTGGGGCGTGCCGACCTTTGACGCGCTGTACAGCCTGCAATCGCTGGTGCGCAGCGTGGGCACTGGTGGCGATGGCAACTACAACGTGGGCCGCTATCGCAATGAGCGCATGGACTACCTGGTGGACCGCATCAAGGCCGAGACGGACGCTCCGGTGCGCGCGCGCATGCTGACCGAGGCGCTGCAGCTCTCCAACGACACGGTCTCGCATCTGCCGCTGTACGACCAGGTCATCCCCTGGGCCATGAAGAAGAATGTGGAGCTGGTGCATCGCGCCGACAACCGCATCGACATGCGCACCGTCAAGGTCCAGTGAGCGGCCGTGCCATAACGTACCGCCTGCGTGCGGAAAGCACCCGCGCAGGCGAACCACGGCCAGGCTAAGCACCCGGCCGCTGCGGGGACGAGCCTTGGCTGCGCCCCGATGCCTGCTAGCATGGCCCGACATCTTGCAAAAGCCCGAGAATGCTTGCCTTCATCCTGCGCCGACTTATCCAGGCCGTGATCGTCATGGTCGCCGTGGCCTTCATCTCGTTCATGCTGTTCCAGTTCGTGGGCGACCCCGTGGTCTTCCTACTGGGGCAGGACGCCACGCCCGAGCAGATCACCGAGATGCGTGCTGCCCTGGGGTTGGACCAGCCATTCATCGTGCAGTTCTGGCACTTCCTGGTGAATGCGGCGCAGGGCGAATTCGGGCTCTCCCTGCGCCAGGGGGCCAAGGTCTCGCGGCTGATCGCCGAGCGCTTCCCGGCCACGCTGGAGCTGGCGCTGGTGGCCGCCTTCATCGCCCTCGCGGTGGGCATGCCCATGGGGGTGTATGCGGCGCTCAAGCGCGGCACCGTCACCAGCCAGGTGTTCATGACGCTGTCGTTGCTGGGCGTGTCGCTGCCCACATTCCTGATCGGCATCCTGCTGATCCTGGTGTTCTCGGTCACGCTGGGATGGTTCCCCAGTTTCGGGCGCGGTGATGTGACGCAACTGGGGTGGTGGAGCACCGGCCTGCTCACGGCCAAGGGTTGGCACCACATCACGCTGCCGGCCATCACGCTCGCCATCTTCCAGCTCACGCTGATCATGCGCCTGGTGCGCGCCGAGATGCTGGAAGTGCTGCGCACCGACTACATCAAGTTCGCCCGTGCGCGTGGCCTGACCGACCGCGCCATCCACTTTGGCCATGCGCTCAAGAACACGCTGGTGCCGGTGATGACCATCACCGGCCTGCAACTGGGCGGCCTGATTGCGTTTGCCATCATCACCGAGACGGTGTTCCAGTGGCCCGGCATGGGCCTGCTGTTCATCCAGGCCGTGACCTTTGCCGACATCCCCGTGATGGCTGCTTACCTCTGCCTGATCGCGCTGATCTTCGTGGTCATCAACCTGGTGGTGGACCTGCTGTACTTCGCCGTGGACCCGCGCCTGCGCGTGGGCGGCAAGGCGGGAGGGCACTGACATGAAACGACACCCCCCTGAGACGCTTCGCGTCTTCCCCCCGCTCTCGCATCGCTGCGCGTTGCGGGCAGGGGGACGCCGCCCGTGCGGCGGGGCGGCCCTTGCACGGCGGCCCTGGCCTGGGGCGCGCCAGTTTCATGCGATGCGGGTGATGCAAAGTGCCATGGAAAACTGACATGCTACTTCCTCGTTTCAAGGCAGGCGGGCGCGCCTTTGCCCATATCGCCCAGTACCACCCGGAGCTCACCGCATTCCGCCGTGACCTGCATGCCCACCCCGAGCTGGGCTTTGAAGAGGTCTACACCAGCGCCCGTGTGCGCGAGGCGCTGCGGCACGCCGGCGTGGACGAGGTGCACGAAGGCATCGGCCGTACCGGCGTGGTGGGCATCATCCACGGCCAGGGCCGCAGCAGCGGCAGCATGATCGGTCTGCGGGCCGACATGGACGCGCTGCCCATGGCCGAGCACAACGATTTCGCCTGGAAGTCCTGCAAGAGCGGCCTGATGCATGGCTGCGGCCATGATGGGCACACGGCCATGCTCGTGGGTGCAGCGCGCTACCTGGCGGCCACGCGCCATTTCGACGGCACGGCGGTGCTGATCTTCCAGCCCGGCGAGGAAGGCCTGGGCGGTGCGCGCGTGATGATCGAGGACGGGCTCTTCGAGCGCTTTCCCGTGCAGTCGGTGTACGCCATGCACAACTGGCCGGCCATGCGGCCCGGCACCGTGGGTATCAACAGCGGCGCCATGATGGCGGCGGCCGACCGCGTCACGATCGAAGTGACCGGGCGCGGCGGCCACGGCGCGCATGCGTACCAGACGGTGGACGTGGTGCTGGTAGCCGCGCACATCGTCACCGCCGTGCAGGGGATCGTCTCGCGCAACGTGCGGCCGCTGGAGAGTGCAGTCATCAGCCTGTGCGCGGTGCAGGCGGGCGACCTGGGCGCGTTCAGCGTGCTGCCGGGCACGGCCACGCTGGTGGGTACGGTGCGTACGTTCGACCCCGCCGTGCAGGAGATGGTGGAGCGCCGCATCAAGGAGCTGTGCAACGCCATCGCGCTGGGCTTTGGCGCTACCGCCACCGTTCGCTACGAGCGCATCTACCCTGCCACCATCAACACCGAGAGCGATGCGCGCTTCGCAGGCGACGTGGCTGCGTCGCTGGTGGGCGAAGAAAACGTGGACCGCGACCTGGAGCCGAGCATGGGCGCGGAGGACTTCTCCTTCATGCTGCAGGCCCGGCCCGGCGCCTACCTGCGCCTGGGGCAGGGCATGGGCGCTGGCAACAGCACCTTGCACAACAGCCGCTACGACTTCAATGACGACGTGCTGCCCCTGGGCGCGGCCCTGCATGCCGGCCTGGTCGAGCAGGCCATGCCCCTGGGGCAAGCGCAGTGAGACCGCACGGTACAGCAGCATGATGCGGAGCACGGTCTGGATGCGAAATATGGCCCTGGCGCTTGTACTGCAAGCGCTGGCAGCTATATTTTTGGTAGCTAATGCGCAAACCATCCGTGTGGCCAACCAGGGCGATGCGCTGTCGATGGACCCCCATGCGCTCAATGAATCGCTGCAGCTCAGCCTGACCGGCAATGTGTACGAGCCTCTGGTGGGACGCAACAAAGATCTGAGCCTGGTGCCTGCGCTGGCGCTGGCCTGGCGTGCGACCACCCCCACCGTGTGGCGCTTCGAGTTGCGCCGCGGCGTGTCCTTCCACGACGGTGCGCTTTTCACGGCCGACGATGCGGTGTTTTCGCTGCGGCGCGCGCAGTCCGAAGGCTCGGACATGCGCAGTTACCTGAGCGGCGTGCGCGAGGTGCGCAAGCTGGACGCGCACACCATCGAGATCGAAACCCGCGAGCCCACGCCGCTGCTGCCGGCCCTGCTGTCGCACGTCTACATGCTGAACCAGCGCTGGAGCGAGGCGCAGGGCATCGCGCAGGTAGGCGACGCGCGCGGGGCCGCGGGGCACGCCGCCGCGCTGCGCGCCAATGGCACGGGGCCGTTCCGCCTGGCCGAGCGTCGCCCGCAGCAGCGCACCGTGTTCGAGCGCAACATGCGCTACTGGGGCACCATCGAGAGCAACGCACGCCAGATCGTCTTCCTGCCCATTCCGGACAACGAGGCGCGCGTGGCCGCGCTGCTGGCCGGCCGCGTGGACGTGATGGAGCCCGTGCCGGTACAGGACATCGAGCGCGTGAGCGCCGCCGGACTGGTGCGCGTGGTCACGGGGCCCGAGCTGCGCACGCTGTTCCTGGGCATGGACCAGCACAGCGACGAGCTGCCGTACGCCAGCGTGCGCGGCGCCAACCCCTTCAAGGACCGGCGCGTGCGCCAGGCTTTCTACCAGGCCATCGACATTGATGCGCTCATCAAGAACGTGATGCGCGGCGCCGCCACGCCCGCCGCGCTCATCGTGGGACCGGGCGTCAATGGCTTTCAGCCCGACGTCAAGCGGCTGCCGCACGACGTGGCGGCCGCGCGCGCGCTCATGGCGCAGGCCGGCTATGGCGAGGGCTTCGCGCTCACGCTGGACTGCCCCAGCGACCGCTATGTGAACGACGCGGCACTGTGCACCGCCATCGCTGCACAGCTGGCGACCCTTCAGGTGCGCGTGACGGTGCGCGCGGAGCCCAAGGCGCAGTACTACCCGCGCATCCTGCGACGCGACGCGGGCTTCTACCTGATGGGCTGGACGCCCTCCACCTACGACGCACACGGTGCGCTGAACGCGCTGGCGGCCTGCCCGCGCGGCGAAGGCGCGGGCCACTTCAACCTGGGGGGCTATTGCGACCCGCGGCTGGATGCGCTGCTGCTGCAGGTCCAGACGCAGACCGACAAGACCCGGCGCGACGCGCTGCTGCGCGAGGCTTTGCTGCTGCAGGCCGCCGACATTGCCTACATCCCGCTGCACCAGCAGGCCCTGGCCTGGGGCGTGTCCAAGAAGATCCGCCTGGTGCAGATGGCCGACAACACCATGCCTTTCAAGTGGATGGGCGTGGGCCCCTGACCGTACGACCTTGCCGCCTTCTCCTTTTTTGCCTGACCCCTCGCCCATGAAACAAACGCTCTTGCGCTGGTACGACAGCGACGTGGCCCACAGCTTTCGCACCTCGCCCGTGGCCATCATCGCGGCGCTGATTGCCGCCGTGTGCGTGTTCTGCTCCATCTTTGCCGGCTGGGTGGCGCCACACAACCCGTTCGACCTGAGCACGCTGGAGCTGTCGGACGCGCGCCTGCCGCCCGTGTGGCAGGCCGAAGGCACCTGGAAGTACGCCCTGGGCACCGATGACCAGGGCCGCGACATCCTTTCGGCGCTGATCTACGGCGCGCGCATCTCGCTGGTGGTGGGCCTGGCCTCCGTGGCGCTGTCGGTCGTCGTGGGCGTGGCGCTGGGGTTGGTGGCGGGCTTTCGCGGCGGATGGGTGGATGGCGTGCTCATGCGCCTGTGCGACGTGATGCTGTCGTTTCCCGCCATCCTGATCGCGCTGCTGATTGCCGGCGTGGGGCGTGCGGTGTTCCCCAACGCGCCCGATTCGCTGGCCTTCGGCGTGCTGATCCTGTCGATCTCGCTCACGGGCTGGGTGCAATACGCGCGTACCGTGCGCGGCTCCACGCTGGTGGAGCGCAACAAGGAATACGTGCAGGCCGCGCGCGTCACCGGCGTGTCGCCGCTGCGCATCATGCGCAAGCATGTGCTGCCCAATGTGCTGGGGCCGGTCATGGTGCTGGCCACCATCCAGGTGGCCACGGCCATCATTACCGAAGCCACGCTGTCCTTCCTGGGAGTGGGCGCGCCGCCCACGTCGCCCTCGCTGGGCACGCTGATCCGCATCGGCAACGACTACCTGTTCTCCGGCGAGTGGTGGATCACTGTCTTCCCCGGCGTGATGCTGGTGCTGATCGCGCTGTCCGTGAACCTGCTGGGCGACTGGCTGCGCGATGCACTCAACCCGCGCCTGCGCTGAAATGGAACACCTCCTGAGTCGCTTTGCGCCTTCTCCCCGCTCTCGCATGGCTGCGCCATGCGGGCAGGGGGGCGCAGCCCTCGCTGCGGCGCGGCCGGCCCGGACCCTTGCTCGGCTGCCCTCGTTATGGGGGCGCCCGTTTCATGCAATGCGGGCGGCGCGCACCGCACTGGATAACTGATATGTCACTTCTCGAAGTCCACAACCTCGTCGTCGAATTCCCTGGCCGCCGCGGCACGCTGCGCGCGCTGGACAACGTGTCGTTCTCCATCGCGCCGGGCGAGATCCTGGGTGTGGTGGGCGAGTCCGGCGCGGGCAAGTCGCTCACGGGCGCGTCCATCATCGGTCTGCTGGAGCCGCCGGGGCGCGTGGCCTCGGGCCAGATCGTGCTGCAGGGCCAGCGCATCGACAACCTGCCGCACGAGCAGATGCGCCACATCCGCGGGCGCAAGATCGGCGCGATCTTCCAGGACCCGCTGACTTCGCTCAACCCGCTGTACACCGTGGGCCAGCAACTGGTGGAGACCATCCTCACCCACCTGCCCATGAGCGCCGCGCAGGCGCGCCAGCGGGCCATCGACCTGCTCAAGGACACCGGCATTCCCGCGGCCGAGCAGCGTATCGACCACTACCCGCACCAGTTCTCGGGCGGCATGCGCCAGCGCGTGGTGATTGCCCTGGCGCTGGCGGCCGAGCCGCAGCTCATCGTGGCGGACGAGCCCACCACGGCGCTGGACGTGTCCATCCAGGCGCAGATCATCCAGTTGCTCAAGAGCATCTGCAAGACGCGCGGCGCGGCCGTGATGCTGATCACCCACGACATGGGCGTGATCGCCGAGACCTGCGACCGCGTGGCCGTGATGTACGCCGGCCGCGTGGCCGAAATCGGCCCCGTGCACGAGGTCATCAACCAGCCCGCCCACCCCTACACCGCCGGCCTCATGGCGTCCATTCCCGACATGGAGCAGGACCGCGAGCGCCTCAACCAGATCGACGGAGCCATGCCCCGCCTGAACGCCATTCCCGAGGGCTGCGCCTTCAACCCGCGCTGCCCGCGCGCCTTCGACCGCTGCCGCCAGGCGCGCCCCGACCTCATGCCCGCCGGCGCTACGCAGGCCGCCTGCTGGCTGCACGACGTGACGAGCGAGGTGGCCGCATGAGCTCCACGACGACCACCACCGCACCGCTGGTGCAGGCGCATGACCTCGCCAAGACGTTCGATGTCTCCGCGCCCTGGCTCAACCGGGTCATCGAGCGCAAGCCGCGCGCGCTGCTGCATGCGGTGGACGGCGTGGGATTCACGATCGAGCGCGGCAAGACGCTGGCCCTGGTGGGCGAGTCCGGCTGCGGCAAGAGCACCGTGGCGCGCCTGCTGGTGGGGCTGTACGAGCCCACGCGCGGCGGCCTCACCTTCGACGGGCAGGACGCGCACGCCGCTTTCAAGGGCAAGGATGCGCGCGCCATGCGCCGGCGCATCCAGATGATCTTCCAGGACCCCTATGCCAGCCTGAACCCCCGATGGCTGGTGGAGGACATCATCGGCGAGCCCCTGCGCGAGCATGGTCTCATCACCGACGCCGCACAACTCAAGAAGCGCGTGGGCGAACTGCTGCAGTCCGTGGGCCTGTCGCCGCTGGACATGGCCAAGTACCCGCACCAGTTCTCGGGCGGGCAGCGCCAGCGCATCTCGATTGCGCGTGCCCTGGCCACCGAGCCCGAGTTCCTGGTGTGCGACGAACCCACCAGCGCGCTGGACGTGTCCGTGCAGGCGCAGGTGCTCAACATCATGAAGGACCTGCAGCGCCAGCGGCAGCTCACCTACCTGTTCATCAGCCACAACCTGGCCGTGGTGCGCCACGTGAGCGACCAGGTGGGCGTGATGTACCTGGGCCGGCTGGTGGAGCTGGCCGACAAGAAGGTGCTGTTCGAGAACCCGCGCCACCCTTACACGCGCATGTTGCTGGACGCCATCCCCAAGATGCACGACACCGGCCGCGCGCGCACGCCCGTGCAAGGGGAGGTGCCCAACCCGCTCAACCCGCCGCCGGGCTGCGCGTTCAACCCACGCTGCCCCTACGCCAACGACCGCTGCCGCACCGAGCGCCCCCAGCTCATCGATGACGGCGGCACGCGCGTGGCCTGCCACGGCGTGCAGGAAAAACGCATCCCGTTGGCGGAGTTGGCGGTATGAGGGTTCGGTAGAAAAACGGCCCTAACGCTTGTGCAGCAAGCGGTAAATGCTCTTTTTATGTGAGCAAAAAGGGGCCGCGCGGCCCCTGTTTCACGGGCGCGCGCGTGGGGCTTTCACGGCGCTGTCATCCTTGCTTCCCACCATCTCCACTCTGTAACGATTCAACAGGGAGCGAGAACATGGGTTCGTGGATGCAATGGGCCAACAAGCCCTACGGGCGGCGGGTGCGGATGGGCGCGGTGGCGCTGGCGGCGTGTGGCGTGCTGGCGGCATGCGGTGGCAACGATGACGACGAGGCTCAGCCGCTGGAGCTGACCGTCCTGCACATCAACGACCACCACTCCACACTGGACGCCAAGTCCAAGACGCTGAAGCTGTCCACGGGCGGCGCCGCGCCTGTGGACGTGGCCGTCGACGCCGGTGGCTTTGCGCGCGTCACAGCGGCCTTCGACAGCCTGGCCAAGGCCGCGGGCGCCAACGTGCTCAAGCTGCATGCGGGCGACGCGCTCACCGGCACGCTGTACTTCAACCGCGCGGGCGCGGACGGCGAGGCCGATGCCGCGCTGATGAACACCGTGTGCTTCGACGCCTTCACGCTGGGCAACCACGAGTTCGACAAGGGTGACGCGGGCCTCAAGGGATTCCTGGACCTGCTCAAGAAGGGGTCCTGCAAGACGGCGGTGCTCAGCGCCAACGTGAAGTTCGGTGCCGGCTCGGCGCTCAACGCCACCAAGGCGCCCGGTTACGTGCAGCCTTCCACCGTGGTGGAGCGCAGCGGCCAGAAGATCGGCATCGTCGGCCTGACGATTGCGGGCAAGACCAAGGCCTCGTCCAGCCCCGACGCGGACACCACCTTCGAGGACGAAGTCGCGGCGGCGCAGCGTGAGATCGACAAGCTGCGTGCCCAGAGCATCAACAAGATCATCGTCATGAGCCACGTGGGCTATGGCTACGACAAGGAAATCGCCGCCAAGCTCAGCGGCGTGGACGTGATCGTGGGCGGCGATTCGCACACGCTGCTGGGCCCCGACGCGCTCAAGACCACGGGCGTGGGCACGCCCAGTGGCGCCTATCCCACGCGCGTGACCGACAAGGACGGCAAGAACGTCTGCGTGGTGCAGGCCTGGGAATACGCGCAGGTGGTGGGCGAGTTGAAGGTGCGTTTTGACGGCAAGGGCGAGGTCACGCAGTGCAGCGGCACGCCGCATGTGCTGATCGGTAGCGACTTCACCATCAACAAATTGCCCCCGACCGATGCCGAAAAGAAGGCTATCGATGCGGACGTGGCAGCCAAGGGCTTTCTGCGCGTGACGCAACCAGCCGCCGCCGCCACCACGGCGCTGCAGCCGTTCAAGGACCGCGTGGCCGTTTTCAACAAGACCAACGTGGCGGTGGTGCCGAAGGAGTTGTGCTTCCGCCGCGTGCCGGGCAATCCCGGCTCGGGCGGCTCCAGCCCCACATGCAACGCCGAGGGCAGCGTGCATCTGCGCGGTGGCGACATCCAGCAGCTGGTGGCGCAGGCCTACGTGGACGAGGGCAATGCCAAGTACGGCGGCGCCGACATCTCGCTGCAAAGCGGCGGCGGTGTGCGCATTGCGCTGGACGGCACGGTGACAGCAGCGCAGGTGATCCAGGTGCTGCCCTTCGGCAACATGCTGTTCCGTCTGGACGTGACCGGCGCGGAGGTGAAATCCATGCTCGAAGACGGCCTGGAGGCCGTGTTCAAGGCGGGCGGCTCGACCGGGCCCTATCCCTATACCGGCGGCCTGCGCTTCGACGTGAACGCCTCGGCCGCCTTCGGCCAGCGCGCCTCCGGACTCGAAGTGCGCAATGCCGCCACCGGCACCTGGGGGCCGATCGATCCGGCCAAGACCTACAGGCTCTTCGTGTTGAGCTTCAACGCCACGGGCGGCGACGGCTACAAGACCCTGGCGGCCGTGCCCGCGGCGCGGCGCCTGGACATCGGCGTGCTGGATGCCGATGTCTTCTTCAGCTACATCGACAAGCAGCCGCGCGACGCCGCCACCGGCCTGCCCGTGCTGAACCGGCTGCCGCACGAGCTCTACAGCACCAAGAGCTTCGCGGGGCAGTGACGGGACCCGTGAAGTGAACGGCGGGAATGCGCGGGCATACTGACGCTTTCCCGTCAACGAACCCCAGGAGTACCGCGCATGACCGCCTTCACCCTCACCAGTCCCGACATCGCCGACGGCAGCACCATTGCACAGAGCTTCGAGTTCGACGGCTTTGGCTGCAGCGGTCGGAACCAGTCGCCCGTGCTGCGCTGGAGCGGCGCGCCCGAGGGCACGAAGGGCTTGTGCGCCCAGCATGGGCGCACTCCTACGGGTGAAAGTCCCGTCGTAAGTTGATCACAGCGAACGAAGTGAAGCGCAACTGCGCAAGGGTGACCGAGCGTGGAGAGGAAGCGTGGAGCGTAAATCGTGAGCCGATGGACAAAAACCACATAGAAGGCACTGCGGAGCAGGGTGAGCGGGCAAGCCGCCGCGAAGCTCTTGTGATCAAGGCGAAGTGGTGTAAATGTGGCGGCTGTGCGATGAAGGAGTGTGTTCTTACCTGGGGAGACCTCGCCTTGATCCTGAAAGGGTAACGGCGTCGAGCCGGAGCGAGGAGTCAGCAGAGGTCGTAGTAGCCGGAGTTGCGGGGCCGATGAGGCTAGAAGTTAAACGGCGAAGGGCCGAACGAGAGGAAGTGTTTGCAAACCATGCCGATGCTGGATGCCATGCGCCAGAAGCCTGCGCAAGCGGGGCGGGATGCCACAACCCGAGGTGAAGCCTCGGACGGGGCGTGCCGTGGCGAAGCTGACGGCCCGCGGCATGACAAGAGCGGCACAGGGTCAACGCTGCTGGAAGCGGCGTTGACGCGAGAGAACCTACAGCAGGCATTCAAACGAGTGCGGGCAAACAAGGGGTCAGCGGGTGTTGACGGACTGGATATAGACCAGACGGCACGCATGCTGGTCACCGAGTGGCCCCGCATTCGAAGGGAACTGCTGCGGGGAACGTACCGGCCCAGTCCGGTACGACGGGTGACGATCCCGAAACCGGACGGAGGCAAGCGCGAGCTTGGAATCCCGACGGTGACGGATCGGCTGATCCAGCAGGCGCTGCTACAGGTGTTGCAACCGCTGCTCGATCCCACCTTCAGCGAGCACAGTTACGGATTCCGGCCTGGACGGCGGGCGCATGATGCGGTGTTGGCCGCGCAGTCGTTCGTGCAGTCGGGGCGGCACGTGGTGGTGGACGTGGACTTGGAGAAATTCTTCGACCGAGTCAACCACGACATCTTGATTGACCGCCTGAACAAGCGCATCAACGACGCCGGAGTAATCCGGCTGGTGCGGGCGTACCTGAACGCGGGGATCATGGATGGCGGGGTGGTCATGCAACGGCACGAAGGCGCACCGCAAGGCGGGCCGCTGTCGCCGCTGCTGGCCAACGTCCTGCTCGACGAAGTGGATCGGGAACTGGAGCGAAGAGGCCACTGCTTCGTGCGCTACGCCGACGACTGCAACGTGTACGTGCGCAGTGCGAAGGCAGGCGAGAGGGTGATGGCCTTGCTGCGTCGACTCTATGGACGGCTCAAGCTGAAGGTCAACGAGGCAAAGAGTGCCGTGGCGCCGGCGTTTGGACGCAAATTCCTTGGGTATGCCCTATGGCGGAGACGGGATGGAGCGATCAGGCGCACGGTAGCGGCCAAGCCCCTGGCGGCGTTCAAGCAGCGCATCCGAGAAGCGACGCGGCGCAAGAGCGGACGCAGTATGCAAGCAGTGGTCAACGGGCTGCGCCCCTACCTGCTGGGATGGAAGGCGTACTTCAGCCTATCGCAAACACCAATTCTCTGGCGAGAGCTCGGGGCTTGGCTGCGTCATCGGTTGCGGGCTCTCCAACTCAAGCACTGGAGGAGCGGCAGGACGATGTATCGTGAACTGCGTGCTTTGGGTGCCAGTCACAAGACAGCCATCCTCATTGCGGCCAACAGCCGCCGATGGTGGCATAACAGTGGCGCGCTCTTGAACTACGTGCTCACGCTGAACTGGTTCGACAGGCTGGGCCTACCCCGTCTCGCTTAACCTCAACCACTCGAACCGCCCGGTGCGGATCCGCATGCCGGGTGGTGTGGCAGGGGTGCAGCCCAAGGGCTGCCCCCTATGCCGATTGCCGTGAACGTGTACGACCCCGACGCGCCCACGGGCTCGGGCTTCTGGCATTGGTATGTGATCGATCTGCCGGCTTCGGTGAGTGAGCTGCCCGCCAACGCCGGCGCCAAGGGCGGCGCCCACCTGCCGGCTGGCGCGCGCCAGATCCGCAACGACTACGGGCAGTACGCCTGGGGCGGGATGTGCCCGCCGCCGGGCGACAAGCCGCACCGCTACATCTTCACGGTGCATGCGCTGTCGGTGGAGCGCATCGATGTGCCCGACGACGCCCCTGCCGCGCTCGCCGGCTTCATGGTGAACGCCCACACCCTGGCCAAGGCGAGCTTCACCGCCACCTACGGGCGCTGAAGCGGCGCTCTGAAAAAGAGAGCTGCTACCGCTTGCCAATGCTTGATTTCAGATGCTTTTGTTTCTGAAGTCCAAGCAGGGCAGGCGGTAGCAGCTATTGTTTTTGTGCTTCGCCATAGGGCGCACGGCATGGAACTGGCGCGCCCCATCCCAGCAACCGCCGCGCAGCGGGCTTGGCCCGGGCGCTGGCGGTGTCCCCCCTCCCGTAGCGCAGCGCGTAGAGAGAGGGGGAAGCGGCGCAGCCGCTCAGGGGGGTGCCCTCAGGTATACCGCTTGGCCCTCAGGTTGTTCTTCATCTGCTGCAGCACCGGCTGCAGCGGCTCGCCGATGCGCAGCGCCACGCAGGTGGCGACCACGTCGATGATGAGCAGGTGCAGCAGGCGCGAGACCATGGGGCTGTAGCGGTCGTAGCCCTCGGGGTGGTCGGCCGCCAGGTGGATGCGGCAGGTGTGTGCCAGCGGCGAGCCGCTGGCGGTGATGGCGATGGTGGTTGCGCCGTTCTTGCGCGCGATGTCGGCTGCGTCCATCAGGTCGCGCGTGCGGCCCGAGTTGCTGATGATCACCGCGCAGTCGCCCGGGCCCAGCAGCGTGGCGCTCATCACCTGCATGTGGCCGTCGCTGGTGGAGATGCTGGTGATGCCTAGGCGAAAGAACTTGTGCTGCGCGTCCTGCGCCACGATGCCGGAGTTGCCCGCGCCGTAGAACTCGATGCGCCGCCCCGTCTGCCAGGTGCTGGCGATGGCCTCGGCCGCACGCTCCAGCGCATTGGTACTGGCGGCGCTGCGGTACTGCAGGAAGGCGGCCACGGCGTTGTCCACCACCTTCACCAGCACGTCGTTGGTCTTGTCGTCGGCGTCCACGCTGCGGTGGATGAAGGGCACGCCCTCGCTCACACTGCCGGCCAGCTTGAGCTTGAAGTCCGCCAGGCCGTCATAGCCCATGCTGCGGCAAAAGCGCACCACTGTCGGCTTGCTGACGCGCGCGCGCGCGGCCAGCTCGCGCACCGGCAGGTGGGCAAAGGCGCGCGGGTCGTCCAGCACGAGTTGGGCCACGCGCTGCTCGGCGGGGGCGAGCGAGGGCAGGGAAGCGGTGATGCGGTCTAGCATTCTTCCATCCAGGTGTGTCCTTCGCGGGCCACCAGCGCGCTGGCGGCGCTGGGGCCCCAGCTGCCAGCGGCATACGGGCGCGGGCCTTCGCCACGGGCGTCCTGCTCGGCCCAGGCCTGCATGATGGGTTCCACCCAATGCCAGGCGGCTTCCTGTTCGTCGGCGCGCACGAACAGATTCAGGCGCCCGGCGATCACGTCCAGCAGCAGCCGCTCGTACGCGCCCACGCGCTGGCTGCCAAAGCGCTGGTCGAAGTCCAGGTCCAGCTGCACGGGCGCCAGCGCCTGGGCTTCGGAAATGCGCATGCCGCGCTTTTCCTGCCCCGCGGCAAACAGGTGCAGCGCCAAGCCGTCGCGCGGCTGCAGGTGGATCACCAGGCGGTTGGCCGCGCCCAGCGGCGTGCGATAGATGGCGTGGGGCGTGGGGCGGAAGTTGATGGCGATGTGTGCCTCGCGCGCGGCCAGGCGCTTGCCGGTGCGGATGTAGAACGGCACGCCCGCCCAGCGCCAATTGGCGATCTCGGTGCGCAGGGCGACGAAGGTTTCGGTGGTGCTGCCGGGCGCCACGCCGTCCTCGTCGGCATAGGCGCGCACGCCCTCGCAGGCCGTGGTGCCGGTGGAATACTGGCCGCGCACCACGTCCCGCAGCAGCGTGGCGGGTGTCCACGTACTCAGCGAACGCAGCACCTTGAGCTTCTCATCGCGGATGGCATCGGCATGGGCGTTGATGGGTGGCTCCATGGCGATCGCGCACAGCAGCTGCAGCGCGTGGTTCTGCACCATGTCGCGCAGCGCGCCGGTCTGGTCGTAGAAGGCGCCACGCTGCTCCACGCCCAGCTGCTCGGCCATGGTGATCTCGATGCTGGCCACGGTCTCGCGCCGCCACAGGGGTTCGAACAGCGCGTTGCCAAAGCGCAGCGCCAGCAGGTTCTGTACCGAGGGCTTGCCCAGGTAGTGGTCGATGCGGAAGATCTGCCGTTCGTCGAACACGCTGCGCACCGCGGCGTTGATGGCACGGTTGGAAGCCAAATCGTGCCCCAGGGGCTTTTCCAGCACCACGCGGGTGGCGGGCGTCGCCAGGCCGGCAGCGCCGAGCTGCTCGCAGACGGTGGTGAACAGCGCGGGCGCGGTGGCCAGGTACATCACCACCGTGTCGGCATGGCGCTCGCGCAGGCGCCGCGCCAGCAGGGCGTAATCCTCTGGCTGGGACAGATCCATGCGCTGGTACTGCAACAGCGCGGCAAAGCGTTCGAATTCTTCGTCGCTGGGGCGTTTTTCTCCCTCCACATCGGCAAAGCGCCGGGCAATCAGCGCGCGGTAGTCGTCGTCGCTCAGCGCGTCGCGCGCCACGCCGATGATGCGCCCCTGCGGCGGCAGCGACCCGTGGCGAAAAGCCTGGAACAAGGCAGGCAGCAGCTTGCGCCAGGCGAGGTCGCCCGTGCCGCCGAAGAGGACCAGATCAAAGCTCATGAGCCAGCTGCGGTGATGTGTAGAGGGTTGATCGATGGGAAAACGGTGCCCGCATGTGGTCCGTATCCAGTGCACGATGTTATCGAGTTTCATGGTCGGCATTGACCGATACGGGACGGGCCGTGGCCGCGCATACACTTGCCGGTTACGCGCCGGGGCTGGGCTCCCCGCGCCTTTCTCCCTGGACAACACGCCATGAACCAACTCGACGCGCTCAAGCAGTACACCACCGTGGTGGCCGACACCGGCGATTTCAAGCAGCTGGCCCAGTTCCAGCCGCAAGACGCCACCACCAACCCCTCGCTGATCCTCAAGGCCGTGCAAAAGCCCGAGTACGCGCCGCTGCTCAAGGACTGTGTGACGCGCTGGCATGGCCGCGCCATCGACGAGCTGATGGACCGCCTGATCGTGCGTTTCGGCTGCGAGATCCTGTCGATCATCCCTGGGCGCGTGTCCACCGAGGTGGATGCACGCCTGTCGTTCGATACCGCGGCGACCGTGGCGCGTGCGGAGCGCATCGTGGAGCTGTACCAGGCGCAGGGGCTGCACATCGACCGCGTGCTCATCAAGATCGCCGCCACGTGGGAGGGCATCCAGGCCGCGCGCCAACTGGAGCAGCGCGGCATCCATACCAACCTTACGCTGCTGTTTTCGTTTGCACAGGCGGTGGCCTGTGGTCAGGCGAAGGTGCAGCTCATTTCGCCCTTCGTCGGACGCATTTACGACTGGTACAAGAAGCAGGCCGGCGCAAACTGGGACGAGGCCGCCATGGCCGGCGCCAATGACCCGGGCGTGCAGTCCGTGCGCGCCATCTACAACCATTACAAACACTTCGGCATCGGCACCGAGGTCATGGGTGCGAGTTTTCGCAACACCGGGCAGATCGTCGCGCTGGCGGGCTGCGACCTGCTGACCATTGCCCCCGAACTGCTGGCCCAGCTGGCCGCCAGCAATGCTCCGGTGGCACGCGTGCTCGACCCCGAGGCGGCACGCCGCGTCGCGCTGCAACCCGTGCAGTACGACGAGGCGGGCTTTCGCTATGCGCTCAATGCCGACGCCATGGCCACCGAGAAGCTGGCCGAAGGCATCCGCGCATTTGCGGCGGACGCGGCCAAGCTGGAACAACTGATGCAAGCCGCTGCATGAATTTTGACGATCCCCGCACCCGCTGCGACCACACGACCGCGTGGCAGCGCCTGCGTGCCCATTACGAAAGCGCCGGCCGCAGCTTCGACCTGCGCGCCGCATTTGCGCAGGATGCGCAGCGTTTCGAGCGCTTCAGCCAGGACGCTCCGCATGTGTTTGCGGACCTGTCCAAGAACCTGATCGACGCGCCCACCGAAGCGCTGCTGCTGCAGCTGGCGCGTGAATGCGGCGTGGTGGCCTACCGCGATGCGATGTTCGAGGGCCGGCCGATCAACAACACCGAGCAGCGCGCGGTGATGCATTGGTTGTTGCGAAAACCGGCTCCAGGGCATGCAGGTCAAGCGCAAGCAGCTATCGATACAGTAGCGCCTGAAATTGCCTCTGCCTTGCACGACGTGCACGCCACGCTGGAGGACATGCTGGCCCTCGCCGAGCGCGTGCGCGCTGACGACGGCATCACCGACATCGTGAACATCGGCATCGGCGGCTCGGACCTGGGGCCGGCGATGGTGGTCAAGGCACTGGACGACCTGCGCCACCCGGGCAAGCGCCTGCACTTCATCTCCAACGTGGACGGCATGGAGCTGGGCAGCCTGTTGCGCCAGTTGCGGCCCGAAAGCACGCTGTTCCTCATTGCGTCGAAGACCTTCACCACCGCCGAGACCATGTCCAACGCACAGGCGGCGCGTGCATGGTTCCTGGACCAGGGCGGCAGCGAGGACGCGCGGGCGCGGCTGCCGCTGGCGCGCCATTTCTATGCACTGACGACCAACCTGGAAGCGGCGGCGCAGTTCGGCATCACCACCACGTTGGGCTTCTGGGACTGGGTGGGCGGACGCTATTCGCTGTGGTCCGCCATCGGGCTGCCAATTGCCATTGCCGTGGGTGCGCCGCACTTTCGCGCACTGCTGGCGGGTGCACATGCGATGGACGAGCATTTCCGCACCGCGCCGTTGGAGTCCAACCTGCCCGTGCGGCTGGCGCTGCTGGACCTGTGGTACCGCAATTTCCACGACTTCTCCAGCCGCAGCATGGCACCTTATAGCCATGGCCTGCGCCGCCTGCCCGCGTACCTGCAGCAACTGGAGATGGAGAGCAACGGCAAGGGGGTGGATGCGCACGGCCAGTCGCTGCCCTATGCCACTTCTGCCGTGGTCTGGGGCGAGCCGGGCACCAATGGGCAGCATGCGTTCTTTCAGATGATCCACCAGGGGCCCGACACCGTGCCCGTGGAGTTCATCGCGCTGCGCGAGCCGGGGCGTGATTTGCCGGACCAGCACCCGCGTCTGGTGGCCAACGCTTTGGCCCAGGCCCGGGCGCTGATGATGGGACGGCCCGAAGAGGCCGACGGACACCGGCGCTTCAGCGGCAACCGGCCGAGCACATTTCTGGTGCTGGAGCGTCTGGACCCAGCGTCGCTGGGCGCGCTGATCGCGCTGTACGAGCACCGCGTGTTCACCAGCGGGGCGCTCTGGGGCATCAACAGCTTCGATCAGTGGGGTGTGGAACTGGGCAAAGGCATCGCCAAGGATCTGGAGCCGCGTCTGGCCACGGGGGATGTGCAGGGGCTGGACCCGTCCAGCGCGGGGCTGTTGCGCCGTCTGGCGGCCTGAAACGGGGTGCGCTTCCTGCTCTGACGGGGCTCAGGCGCGCGCTGCCTGGGGCATGGCCGGCGCATCATCTAGAGGCGCCGGCTGGAGTTCTGGAGCCAGGGCGACCCGGTTGCGGCCCTGGTCCTTGGCGGCGTAGAGCGCCTGGTCGGCACGCTCCAGCGTTTCCTGGGGTGACGAATGGGGCAGGTGCAGCGCCAGGCCGGCGGACATGCTCAGGCGCAGGCCCGGCGGTGCGTTGGGCACGGGCAGGGCAGCGATGGCTTCGCGCGTGCGCTCCAGCAGGGTCTGGGCGCTGCGTGGTTCGATGTCGCTGAGCAGCAGCAGGAACTCGTCGCCGCCCCAGCGCGCCAGCACATCGGTTTCGCGCACATTGGCGCGCAGGGCGTCGGCGAACACCCGCAGCACATGGTCGCCCATGGCGTGGCCGTGGTGGTCGTTGACGCGCTTGAAATGGTCCACATCGATCATGGCGAACAGCAACGTGCCCTGCCCCCGGCGGCGCCGCCGGCACTCCAGCTGGATCAGCTCGACCATGGCGCGGCGGTTGTACAGGCCCGTGAGCTCGTCGCGCATGGCCAGCGCCCGGTTTTCCGCGAGGGCTTCGGCCAGCGCCTCACGTTGCCGGTCCAGGCGCTGGCGCATCTGCTGCACGCGCAGGTTCACCACCATGCACCCGGCCAGCACGATCAGGATCATGGCTGCGTAGGCGCCATCCATGACGTCGAACGTCGTTGCGTAGAAACGCGGCGAGACGACCACCGCCACCGAGAACGCCGCCATCGCGTAGAGCCCAATGCCCACGACCTGGCGCGGTGGCAGGCCCAGCGCACCGAAGAACAGGATCATGGCCAGCATGGAGGGCACCACGCCTCGGCCTTCCCCTGCCAGCACATAGGCCACGGCGCCGCTGGTGATGGTCCACGCCATTTGCACCAGGGTCAGAGACGGATCGCGCAGCCGCTCGGACCAGCCGGTGCGGATCAGCAGCGTGATGACTGCGAGCCCCCCCACCGAAAGTGCCGCCCACCACCGCACAGCGTCCAGGTGGTGGTTTGCGCTGGGGTGGTGCAGCAACAGCATCACCAGGGCGCTGGAGCTCATCAGCAGCAGCGCGAGCAGCGCCATGCCGACGCGCACACGCCGGTAGGGGTCGCGGGAGAGGAGGCAGGGAAAGAGACGGCGAGGGGTCGTGTGCATGGCGGAGGCTCCTGCGAAGGGCCGTGCGATGGCGGTACGGCCAGAGTGAACCGCTAGCAATGAATTACTAATATTTACACATAAATACAATTATGCAAGGAGCGCAAAGCTTGCTTTTGTGTAGGGGTATTGGGGAAAGGCGGGCCAGATCCGCGCGCAGTGCGCCGCGGAAGGTCACCCGCCACACACGCAGGCGAAAAAAAACCCGCAAGCACTGCTTGCGGGTTGGGTGCTGCCTGCGCCATCAGGGCGCAGGCGGGGCCCAGGCAATTACATGCCCATGTCACCCATGCCGCCGGGCATGGCGGGGGCTGCGGACTCGTCCTTCGGCGCCTCGGCCACCATGGCTTCGGTCGTCAGCAGCAGAGAGGCCACGGAAGCGGCGTTCTGCAGGGCCGTGCGGGTCACCTTCGTGGGATCCAGGATGCCCATTTCCAGCATGTCGCCGTAGGTGTCGTTGGCTGCGTTGAAGCCGTAGTTGCCCTTGCCGTTGAGCACTTCGTTCACCACCACCGAGGGCTCGCCACCAGCGTTGGCCACGATTTCGCGCAGCGGAGCTTCCACAGCCTTGAGCACCAGCTTGATACCGGCATCCTGGTCGACGTTGTCACCCTTGACCTTGTCGCCCACGGCTTGCTTGGCGCGCAGCAGGGCCACGCCGCCACCGGCCACAATGCCTTCTTCCACGGCAGCGCGGGTGGCGTGCAGGGCGTCTTCTACACGGGCCTTCTTTTCTTTCATCTCGACTTCGGTGGCAGCGCCCACCTTGATCACGGCCACGCCGCCGGCCAGCTTGGCCACGCGCTCTTGCAGCTTCTCACGGTCGTAGTCGCTGGTGGCTTCCTCGATCTGGATGCGGATCTGCTTGACGCGGGCTTCGATGTCGGCAGCGGCACCAGCACCGTCGATGATGGTGGTGTTTTCCTTGCCCACTTCGATGCGCTTGGCCTGGCCCAGGTCGGCCAGCGTCACCTTCTCCAGCGTCAGGCCCACTTCCTCGGCGATCACCTTGCCGCCCGTCAGGATGGCGATGTCTTCCAGCATGGCCTTGCGGCGGTCGCCGAAGCCGGGCGCCTTCACGGCCACGACCTTCAGGATGCCGCGGATGGTGTTCACCACCAGCGTGGCCAGGGCTTCGCCTTCGACATCTTCAGCGATGATCAGCAGCGGACGGCTGGCCTTGGCGACTTGCTCCAGCGTGGGCAGCAGGTCACGGATGTTGCTGATCTTCTTGTCGAACAGCAGCACGAAGGGGTTGTCCAGGATCGCGGCCTGCTTTTCGGGGTTGTTGATGAAGTAGGGCGACAGGTAGCCGCGGTCGAACTGCATGCCTTCCACGACGTCCAGCTCGTTTTCCAGCGACTTGCCGTCTTCCACGGTGATCACGCCTTCCTTGCCCACCTTGTCCATGGCGTCGGCAATGATCTTGCCCACGGACTCGTCGGAGTTGGCGGAGATCGAACCCACCTGGGCGATTTCCTTGGAGGTGGTCGTGGCCTTGGAGGCCTTCTTCAGCTCTTCCACCAGGGCCACCACGGCCTTGTCGATGCCGCGCTTGAGGTCCATGGGGTTCAGGCCGGCGGCCACGTACTTGGAGCCTTCGCGCACGATGGCCTGGGCCAGCACGGTAGCGGTGGTGGTGCCGTCACCAGCGATGTCGTTGGTCTTGGAAGCCACTTCCTTCACGAGCTGCGCGCCCATGTTCTGCAGCTTGTCTTTCAGTTCGATTTCCTTGGCCACGGACACGCCGTCCTTGGTCACCGTGGGGGCGCCGAACGAGCGCTCCAGCACCACGTTGCGGCCCTTGGGGCCCAGGGTCACCTTGACCGCGTTGGCCAGGATGTTCACGCCTTCAACCATGCGAGCGCGGGCTTCGCCGCCGAACACTACGTCTTTTGCTGCCATTTTTGGCTCCTACAAATTTGAATCAAATGGGCTGCCAACGCTGGTCTATCAAGCGCAGGCAGCTATGAAAAATGAGTTGACCGGAAGGGATTACTTCTCGACGACCGCGAACAGGTCATCTTCCTTCATCACCAGCAGCTCGTCGCCATTGACCTTCACGGTCTGGCCGCTGTATTTGCCGAACAGCACGCGGTCGCCGACCTTCACGTTCAGGGCGATCAGCTCGCCCTTGTCGTTCTTCTTGCCAGGGCCAACGGCCAGCACTTCGCCTTGATCGGGCTTTTCCGCAGCGTTGTCGGGGATCACGATGCCCGAGGCGGTCGTGGTTTCGCTTTCGATACGTTTGACGATCACGCGATCGTGCAGGGGGCGAAGATTCATTGCATCTCTCCTGATAATAAAAAGGATTGCGACATCAAACAACGCGCCCTCAACGCGGGCGCAGGGAACTGACACAGCGGTGTTGTTAGCACTCATCTGTTTCGAGTGCTAATGATAGAGGCATTCGTGACAGTTTCAAGGCCGCAGTGTCGGCAGGGCCTGCGATCAAGGTGCGGAAGTGCGGAGGGCAGCCGCACTTCTCCGTCCGCCTCAGTGGACTGTGAGGCGCAAGAAGTGGTCCAGCATGTGGAAGTGGTCTTCAAAGAACGCTTCTTCCATGCCCGCGAGCCGGTCGATGGCCACCCACTCGGCATGCGCCGCGTCGTCAGCCGCCTGCACCGGGGGCAGCGGAGCGTCCTGCAGGTCGAAGTAGTGCGCGTGGGTGATGGTGCGGCCGCGTTGGCTGCGGTCGGGGTGGTCGAACACCGTCACACTGCGCAGCGCCGCGCGCAGCGTGGCCTCGGGCAGGGCGCAATTCGTTTCCTCTGCCAGTTCACGCAGGCAGGACTGCCACAGCGTCTCGCGTTGTTCGATGAAGCCGCCGGGCACCGCCAGCAGGCCACGCCCTGGTGCGTGGGCGCGGCGGATGAGCAGCACGTGGTCCTGGCAGCGCAGTACCGCGTCCACGGTCACAAACACGGGCGGGTAGGGCGCCGTTGCCCAGGCGGCGCGGTAACCGCGCAGCATCTGCCATTCCTGCTGCAGTGTGGCGAAGTGCGGCGTGTGTGCGAATTGCTCCAACAGCGCTTGCGTGGCGGGCGGCAGCATGGGCGCCAGCGGCTGCAGCGCATGGGCCACGGTGGCGGGTGTGGCGCCGAAGTAGGCGTCGCGGATGGCGGTCGCGTCGATGCGGCCCTGGCGCTCCATGCGTATCAATTCCCAGCCCGGAAAGGCGCTGAGGTAGCTGCTCGTGGCGTCCTTGAAATGGCCGACCAGCCCCACGCGCGCCTGCGGCGGGCTGTGGTGCGCCACCGCGTTGCGCACGGCCTCCACCCACACCGCCTCGTTGTAGTAGTCGCGCACCGGCAGCACGGTGAGGCGCGTGCGGTCGCCCTCGGGCAGAGCACCGCGCAGCATGGCTTCGCGTTCGTGCCAGGTGAACGGGTTCTTGGGTGTGCGCGCCTGGAAGGCCGAGCCGACGATGACGATGACCTGCCGCGCCTGCACCAGCGCTTCGCGCAGCAGGGCGAGATGGCCGGTGTGGACGGGCTCGAAGCGGCCGATGAGGATGGCGGTGTCGTACATGCGGCGATTCGTGTGTTCTCAAAAAAGTGAGCTGCTCGCGCTTGATGGATAAGCGCTAGAGGCAAATTTCGCTTGAAGTCGCCAGCCGTGCACCCTGGGCGTGCATCGCCTCCAGGAAGGCCTCATGCTGCGCCTCGAAGCCGGCCACGGGGCTCATGCAATCGGTAAGCAGCACCAGGCGCCGCGGGCTCCACCCGGGGTGCAGGCGGGCCAGGTGCTGGATGATGTGCTCGGTGGTGGCGCGCACGCAGTGGCTGCTGGCCTCGCCTGCGATGAGCAGCAGGTCTGCGCTGGCCAATTGGTCCAGCAGATGGGTGTTCAGGGCGGTGTGCGGGTCGGCCGCGTCGGGTACTTCGGCCTGTACGGCGCTGTAGTGCTCGGTCCAGGGGCTCATGCCCTTGAAGACGGACTGCACGGCGCGCAGGCGATGCGCCTGCCAGTCGCTGCACGCGGCCAGCACGTCGGCATGCACGCCATGGCCCCAGCTGCCGATTTCGCAATGCACGGGCCAGACCATGAGGGTGTAACGGCCCTGGGTTTCCAACGTGTCCAGGTAGTCCAGTGTGCGCGCCAGCGCGGCAGGGTCACGCGGCGCAAACGCACCCGCGCGGACCTGCGCAGCGGTGATGGCGGTGAAGGGCGCCACCGCGCCCCCGTCGCTGCGCTGCCAGTAGGCGGGGTGCGCCACGTCGTACTGCTGGTGCGAGTCGAGGGTGACAGTGATGTGGTCGATACCTGCCCCCTGCGCGCGGATGAACGCTGCCAGGCGCTGCATGTCCGCATGCGCGCCGGGAACGGGCAGCGCCGGGGCGGTTACCGCGCCGCTATGGGGATCGCGCGAATGCCACGCGGCGGGCAGATCGCAGAAGTCGTTCTGAGGATCGATGGCGAGCAGGTGAACGGTGCGTGTCATGGCGCGGATGCGAGCGTGCAGGGCCTGCAGTGTAGGCAACTGCGGGGCCGCATCCGGCCGGCACCGCTATTTGATGGCTTTGCGCGCGGCCCCGATACCCAGCAGCGCGAGCACCACGAACAGCACGGCCAATACCAGGAACACCACGAACAGCACCTTGGCGATGGCGGCCGAGCCAGCGGCCACGCCGGTGAACCCGAGCGCGCCGGCGATGAGCGAAATGATGGCGAAGATGATCGCGTACTTGAGCATGGGATAGGCCTCCTTGAGATGGGCCGCCGGCGGGTGCGGCGGCTGGGCATCAGAGTAGGGGCGCTGGCGCAGGCGCTCCGTCATCTGGCGAAACCGCAGCGTGTAGGAGGGTGTTGACAGTGCTGCCGGTTATCGCAGCGCATGCAGCGCCACGCCGCCGGCGATCGGCGCGCACACTAAGAGAGGAATCCGGCCCTGGGTTGAGTGCCAGGAAATGCACGCCGGCAACAAGAAGAAACTGTTCCAACGTCCTTACCCTTGTGTTGGCGCGGTGCGCAAAGGCGTGCCGCGCGGGGCGCAGCCTGGACGCGTGGAGCCGGGGTGTATTGGAAAAGATGGCGTCTGCAAGGGCATACATGCGCGGCCTTGCCCAGCAGGGCATCGCTGCGGTCCTGCAGCAGGCCGCCGCCCTTAGCGCCGAGAATCTCCCGGCGCAGCCGCCACGCGTTCGCGCAATGCGTTGTGGAAGTGGCGCTGGTCCTCAAAGCCCAGTTCCTGCGCCACCGTGGCCGGCGCGCCTCCAGCGGCCAGCAGCGCGCGCGGCGTTGATACCCGCGCCTGCACAGGCTTACAAGCCGGCCGCTTGGCGCCGCGCGGCGGCGTACTGGTCTGCGTTCGCAACGCGGCGGGATACGAACTCCGCTCCCAAGCTCAGGGACTGCCTGGACGCAGACGTGGGGTTCATAGCCCCGCCGCTGCGCGCAGCGCCTGGGCTTTGTGCCGCAAGGCTGCCGCACCCGCTGGTGGGGGTCGCCGTGCCTTACAGCCCGGCCGCTGCACGCAGCGCGGCAGCCTTGTCCGTCCTCTCCCAGGTGAACTCGGGTTCCTCGCGGCCGAAGTGGCCGTAGGCGGCGGTCTTCGCGTAGATGGGGCGCAGCAGGTCCAGCATCTGGATGATGCCCTTGGGGCGCAGGTCGAAGTGCTCCTGCACCAGCTGGGCGATCTGGTCGTCGGGGATCACGCCGGTGCCCTCGGTGTACACGGTGATGTTCATCGGGCGCGCCACGCCGATGGCATAAGCCACCTGGATCTGGCACTGGCGCGCCAGGCCGGCGGCCACGATGTTCTTGGCCACGTAGCGCGCAGCGTAGGCGGCGCTGCGGTCCACCTTCGTTGGATCCTTGCCGCTGAATGCGCCGCCGCCGTGCGGGCAGGCGCCGCCGTAGGTGTCCACGATGATCTTGCGGCCCGTCAGGCCGCAGTCGCCCTGCGGCCCGCCGATGACGAAGCGACCCGTGGGGTTGATGAGGTACTTGGTGTCCTGCAGCCATTCCTTGGGCAGCACCGGCTTGATGATCTCCTCGATGATGGCCTCGGTGAAGCTGGCCTTCATCTTGGTAGCCGTCTCGCTCTGGTCGGGGCTGTGCTGGGTGGAGAGCACCACGGTGTCGATGCTGTGGGGCTTGCCGTCCACGTAGCGCATGGTCACCTGGCTCTTGGCGTCCGGGCGCAGGAAGGGCAGGCGGCCGTCCTTGCGCAACTGGGCCTGGCGCTCGACCAGGCGGTGCGCGTAGTAGATGGGCGCGGGCATCAGTTCGGGCGTCTCGTCGCAGGCGTAGCCGAACATCAAGCCCTGGTCGCCCGCGCCGGTGTTCAGGTGGTCGTCGCTGGCGTGGTCCACGCCCTGGGCGATGTCGTTGGACTGCTTGTCGTAGGCCACGAGCACTGCGCAGCCCTTGTAGTCGATGCCGTACTCGGTGTTGTCGTAGCCGATGCGCTGGATGGTGTCGCGCGCCACCTGGATGTAGTCCACGTGTGCGTTGGTGGTGATCTCGCCGGCCAGTACCACCAGGCCGGTGTTGGTCAGCGTCTCGGCTGCCACGCGGCTGCGGGGGTCTTGCGTGAAGATTGCGTCCAGGATGGCGTCGGAGATCTGGTCCGCCACCTTGTCGGGGTGGCCTTCAGAGACCGATTCGGACGTGAAGAGGAAATCGTTCGCCATTTGAATAAACTCCGTGTTGTCAGCATTTGGGCGTTGCCCAGAGCCTCATGGAGCCTCGGCGAACGCTTTAGCAGTTGTGTTTAACGTCGCCCTGCAAGTTGCTCATTTAACTCGGCGACGGCCGTCATTGTAATGTCATCCCTCTTTCGGCTCGTTTCCGCGCTGCCCTTGTGGTTGCTGCATGTCATTGGCGCGGCGCTTGGCTGGGTGGCGTTTTGCGCATCGCCCACCTACCGCCGCCGCTTCATCGACAACGCCGCGCGCGCGGGCTATGCCTTGCGTGACGTGCGTGCGGCCATAGCGCACGCAGGGCGCATGGTGGCTGAGGCGCCGCGTCTGTGGCTGCGACCCGAGCCGCCGGCCTGCGAGATACGCGGGGCTGAATGCGTGCAACGGGCCTGGGGCCAAGGCCGCGGCATCGTGTTCCTCACGCCGCACATTGGCTGTTTCGAGTTGTCGGTGCAGGCGGCGGCGCGGCGCTGGTCGCCGGAGCACGGCCCCATCACCATCCTGTACCGGCCCGCGCGCCAGCGCTGGCTGGCCGAGGTGATGCAGACCGCGCGCAACCGCCCCGGCATCCAGGCCGTGCCCACCACGTTGCAGGGCGTGCGCCAGATGATCAAGGCGCTGCGGCGCGGCGAGGCGGTGGGCCTGCTGCCTGACCAGGTGCCGCCGCAGGGGCTGGGGGTGTGGTCGCCGTTCTTCGGCCGCCCGGCCTACACCATGACGCTGGCTGCGCGTCTGGTGCAGCAGACCGGTGCGGCGGTGATCCTGGCGCGGTGCGAGCGCCTGCCACGCGGGCGCGGCTATGTGCTGCACCTGGAGGATTTGCCCCAGCCGCTGGCGCCTACACTCGACGCGGCCGTGCTGCAGCTCAACCAAGCCATGGAATACCTCATCCGCCAAAGCCCCGACCAATACCTGTGGGGCTATGCCCGCTACAAGCAGCCTCGCGCGGAGATGCATACCTCTGCCGGGGCCGATGCACCGCCGGAGGGCCGCGCATGATGGCGCGCGCGGGCATCGCGCTGCTGAATCTGCTGGGCCGCCTGCCGCTGCCGGCGCTGCGCGCGCTGGGGCGGTTCATCGGCCGGGTGCTGTTCGTGCTGGCCGTGCCGCGGCGCAGGGTGGCGCTGCGCAACCTGGCCCTGTGCTTCCCGGAGGTGCCCGAGCCGCAGCGCCGCGCATGGGCGCGCGAGTCCTTCGTGGTGTTCTGCCAGACCTTCCTGGACCGCGGCTGGTTGTGGTCGGGCTCCGAGGCGCTGGTGCGCAGTCGCGTGAAGCTGGTGGGCGCGCTGCACGAGCTGGAAGGCGACACGCCGACCATCGTCTTCGCGCCGCACTTCTACAGCATGGACGCAGGCGGCCTCGCCTTGCCGCTGAACACACGGCGCGAGTTCACCTCGATCTTCGCCACCAACCCCGACCCGGTGCTGGACGCATGGTTCATGGCGGGCCGCCAGCGCTTTGGCAACGTGCGCATGCTCAACCGCGCCGACGGCGTGAAACCCATCATCTCGTGCCTGCGCAAGGGCGGGCTGCTGTACCTGCTGCCCGACATGGACTACGGCAGGAACGACTCGGTGTTCGTGCCCTTCTTCGCCATGCCGGACGCGGCCACCATCCCGTCACTGTCGCGCTTTGCGCGCCTGGGGCGCGCCAAGGTGGTGGCGCTGTACAGCCGCATGACGCCCGAGGGCTACGTGGCCGAGCTGACCCCCGCCTGGGACCACTTTCCCACCGAGGACCATGTGGCCGACACGGCGCGCATGAACCGCGAGCTGGAAGCCGCCATCCGCACCATGCCCGCGCAGTACTACTGGGTGCACAAGCGCTTCAAGACCCGCCCGGAGGGGCAGGATTCGGTGTATTAGTAAAAATGGCTCTAGCGCTTATCTGGTAAGCGCTAGCAGCTACGGAAATCATAGTTCCTGGCGAAGAAGATCCGCCAGGGTGTCGCGCACCAGCCCCGGCTGCTCGTGCACCACCCAGTGCGTGGCGCCCGGCACCTGCTGCACCTGCAGGCGTGGCACCCAGGCTTGGAGCCCCTGCAGCAGACCGGGCAGCAACGCGGGGTCGTCCATGCCCCACAGCACTTGCGTGGGTACGGACACCTGCAGCATGTCGGCGGGCAGCGTGAGGGAGCGGATGTCCGGCGTCCCGTCGTCCTGGGAAGACGAGGGCAGCGGCGGCCGCAGCGGACTGGCACGGTAGTAGTTGCAAGGCCCGGCAAGCCCCGCAGCCCACTGCGCGCGGTAGTGCGCGCGCAGTGCAGGGGTGAGCCAGCCGGGCGCGCTGCCATCGGCGCGGCGAAAGAAGCCGAACAGGCGCGCGAAATCGTTCTCGGCCAGCAGCGACTCGGCATCGGGGCGGCACAGGAAGTGCATGTACGCACTGGCCTCCTGCTGCGCGGCACTACTCTGCAATTCGCGCAAGAAGGCGCCAGGGTGCGGCGCGTTGATGACCATCAGGCGCTTGAGCAGTCCGGGATGCTGGTTGGCCAGGTTCCAGGCCACGGCCCCGCCCCAGTCGTGTGCCACCAGCGCCGCCAGCGGCGTGCCGGCACCGGCTTCCTGGGCGATCAGCGCGGCGATGTCCTGCACCAGATGTTTGGGGCGGTAGGCCTCTATCGCAGCCGGCGCGCTGGAGGGTGCATAGCCGCGCAGCCAGGGCGCCACGCAGCGGTAGCCGCCGTGTGCCGGATCGGCGAAATGGCCCAGCAGCGTATCCCAGATAAACGCGCCTTCGGGAAAGCCGTGCAGGAACAGCAGCACCGGGCGCCCCGGCATGCCGGCCACGCGGCAGTGCAGCGTGATGCCGTGCGGCAGTGTGTGGGTGATCGTCTCCGCCATACGCTACGCCTTTCATAGCTGCCAGCGCTTGATGGACGGGCGCTGGCGTCAGTTTTGGTCTTCAGATGGCGGCAGGGCTTCCACGGCCGCATCCTCTTTTTGGACGGGGTGGGCCCACTGCCACAGCAGTTGCGCCACTTCGTCCACGCCCTGCTTCTTGAGCGCGGAGAACATCCTGACCTCACCGCCGCCGGCCTGCAGTCGCGTGATGGACAGTGCCTTGGCCTGCTCGGCGCGCGTGAGCTTGTCGGCCTTGGTGAGCAGCACCAGGAACTTGAGCCCTGCCTCCACGCGTGGCCGCACGGCGTTCAGCAGCGCCTCGTCCAGCTCGGTCAGGCCCAGGCGCGGGTCGCACAGCAGCACGATGGCGGTGAGGCTTTCGCGGCTCACCAGGTAGCTCAGCATCACCTGCTGCCAGCGCAGCTTGTCCGAGCGCGACACGGCCGCGTAGCCGTAGCCTGGCAGGTCGGCCAGCACCGCGTCCGTTGCGCCCTGCTTGCCCAGCGCGAACAGGTTGATGTGCTGAGTGCGTCCGGGCTTCTTGGATGCAAACGCCAGTTGGCGCTGCTGGGTGAGGGTGTTGATGCAGGTGGATTTGCCTGCGTTGGAGCGGCCCACGAAGGCGATCTCGGGCACCTCAATGGCGGGCAAATGGTGCAACTGCGCGGCCGTCGTCAGGAAGCGCGCGGTGTGCATCCACCCCATGGCGACCTTGGCGTCCGGCGCTGGCGGGAGGGAGCCAGCAACTGGCGCATGTGATGTGGTCGGCATATATGGGTTTTCCAAGGGATAGGGCGAAACAGGGGGCATTGTAGAATCGCGGGGTTTTGCGCTCATAACACAAGATCCCCCGATATGAAGTTGCTCGCCTCCCTGCTGATGGCTGCCGCACTGGCAGTCCCCGCTGCCTCGGCCCTTGCCGCAGGCGAAACCCCGGCGCCGCAAAAGGCAGCGAAGCCTGATCTCGTGAAGGGCGAGGCCAGCTACGCCGCCGTGTGCGCCGCCTGCCACGCCGCCGACGGCAATTCCACCATCGCAGCCAACCCCAAGCTGGCGCAGCAGCACCCGGAGTACCTGGTCAAGCAGTTGCAGGAGTTCAAGGCCGGCAAGCGCGCTGACCCCATCATGCAAGGCATGGCCGCCATCCTCTCCGAGGACGACATGCGCAACGTGTCGTGGTGGCTGGCCTCCAAGCAAGCCAAGGAAGGCTTTGCCAAGGACAAGGATCTGGTCGCCATGGGCGAACGCATCTACCGCGGCGGCATCCAGGAGCGCAACATTGCTGCCTGCGCCGGCTGCCACAGCCCCAACGGTTCCGGCATTCCTGCCCAGTACCCGCGCCTGTCGGGCCAGCATGCCGACTACACGGTCAAGCAACTGGTGGACTTCCGCGACGGCAAGCGTGGCAACAACGTGCAGATGCGCGACGTCGCCGCCAAGCTCAACGACCGCGAGATCAAGGCCGTGGCTGACTACATTGCCGGTTTGCGTTGATTCACGTCAAATTTCCAGGGGTGCTCCGATGCGCCTTTGGAACCTAGCGCCGATAATCGCACCCAAGACGGGCGGGCTCATCTGAACGGATGGCCCGCCCTTTCTCATGGGCCTACGCACGCAGGGTTGACTGGCGTAGGTGGATTCCTCCCGGCCTTCGCGTCTTTCATGTCTGACACCACTTTCGGTCCTAGCAGCGCCCCCCGGACGCACGCCATGCGGTCGATGACCGAGCTGCTGGCGTCCATGCGCTTCGCGATCGCGTTGCTGACCGTGATCTGCATTGCCTCGGTGATCGGCACGGTGCTCAAGCAGCACGAGCCGGCCGTCAACTATGTGAACCAGTTCGGCCCGTTCTGGGCGGAGGTGTTCCTGGCGCTCAAGCTGAACGCGGTCTACAGCGCCTGGTGGTTCCTCGTGATCCTGGGCTTTCTGGTGGTCAGCACCTCGCTATGCATTGCCCGGCATGCACCCAAGTATCTGGCCGACCTGCGCACCTACAAGGAAGACATCCGCGAGAAGAGCCTGCAGGCGTTCCACCACAAGGCCAGTGCGGAGCTGGCGGCCGAAACGCCCGAGGTGGCCGCGCGCCGCGTGGGGCAGCAACTGGTCGCCAAAGGCTGGAAGGTGCGCCTGCAGCAGCGCCAGACCCCGGCGGGTGACGGCTGGATGGTGGCCGCCAAGGCCGGTGCCGCCAACAAGCTGGGCTATATCGCCGCGCACAGCGCCATCGTGCTGGTGTGCCTGGGCGGCCTGCTCGACGGCGATCTCGTCGTGCGGGCACAGATGTGGTTTGGTGGCAAGACGCCCTATGCGGGCTCTGGCCTGATCTCCGAGGTCAAGCCCGAACACCGGCTGTCCGAGCGCAATCCCACGTTCCGCGGCAATCTTGTGGTGGCCGAGGGCACGCAGTCCGGCACCGCCATCCTGAGCCAGTCCGACGGCGTACTGCTGCAGGAACTGCCGTTTGCCGTCGAGCTCAAGAAGTTCATCGTGGAGCATTACTCCACCGGTATGCCCAAGCTGTTCGCCAGCGAGATCGTGATCCACGACCGCGCCACGGGCGAGGCCACGCCGGCGCGCGTGGAGGTCAACCATCCCGTGAGCTACCGGGGCATCGAAATCTACCAATCCAGCTTTGACGATGGCGGCTCCGAAGTGCACCTGCGTGCGCGTCCCATGGCGCCGGGCGCGGAGCCCTTCGATGTGCAAGGCGTGATCGGCGGCTCCACGCGCCTCACGCACTCGGGCTCGGGCGAAGGCATGACGCTGGAGTTCACGGGGCTGCGGGTGCTCAATGTGGAGAACTTCGGCGATACCGGCGCCAGCGGTTCGGGCGCCGACGTGCGCAAGGTGGATCTGCGCGAATCGATCGAATCGCGCCTGGGTGCCGGTAACAAGACCGTGAGCAAGCGCGAACTGCGCAACGTAGGCCCCAGCATCACCTACAAGCTGCGCGATGCGGCGGGCCAGGCGCGGGAGTTCCACAATTTCATGCTGCCCGTGGACACGGGCGACGGTCAGCCCATGTATTTGCTGGGTGTGCGTGAGACCCCCGCGGAGCCCTTCCGCTACCTGCGCGTGCCGGTGGATGCCGAGGGTGGCATGGACGGCTTCTTGCGCATGCGCCTGGCCCTGGCCGATCCGCAGATGCGCGAGCTGGCGGTGCGTCGCTACGCGGCAGCGGCCGTGGATGGGGCGCGCCCCGAGCTGGCCGAGCAACTCGCGCAGTCGGCGGGGCGCGCGCTCGCGCTGTTCGCCGGTGCGATCGACGAGCCTGCTGCGGCGGGCGGCCGGCCGCGCGGCGGGCTGCAGGCGATCTCGGACTTCATGGAGGCCAATGTGCCCGAAGACGAGCGCAACCGCGCCAGCGAGGTGTTGGTGCGCATCCTCAACGGCGCCTTGTTCGAACTGGCGCAGATCACCCGCGAACGTGCAGGCCTGGCCCCCTTGCCACAGAATGGCGCAACGCAGGCGTTCATGACGCAGGCGGTGTTGAGCCTGAGCGATGCACAGGCCTATCCGGTGCCCCTGGCGTTCGAGCTGCGTGACTTCAAGCAGGTGCAGGCCAGCGTGTTCCAGGTGGCGCGCGCGCCGGGCAAGAACGTGGTGTACCTGGGCTGCGCGCTGCTGATCATCGGCGTGTTTGCCATGCTCTACGTGCGTGAACGCCGCGTATGGGTCTGGCTGGCGCCGCAGGACGCGGGCGCCCGCGCGACGATGGCGCTGTCCACCAACCGCAAGACGCTGGACGCGGATCGTGAATTCGCGCAGCTCACCACCCAATTGATCGGAACATCCCCGCACGGAGGTGCCTCATGAATACAGCCACGACCACGCTCACGTTGAGCGAAGGGTATTTCGCACGCCGCAGCTGGTGGGACTGGCTGTTTGCGTTGTTGGTGGTCGCGGGGGGCGTGTTCGCGCTGCAGCGCTATGCGGCGTACATGGATGTGTATGAGAAGGCCATTTTGCTGGGCTCCATTCCCAGCGCGATCTGGCTGGGCTGGTTCTGGCGCCCGCTGAGCACACTGATGCTGATGGTGGCCGCGTGCTCGCTGCTGGCCATCGGGCTGTACCAGAACAATGGCGCGGGCGACCTGGCGCGCGCGGACACGATCTTCGGACTCAAGTACTTTCTGTCGAGCCAGTCGGCCATCCTGTGGATGAGCATGCTGTTCTTCATGAGCACCGCGTTCTATTGGGTGGGCATGCTCTCGCGCGGTCAAGGGCAGACGATGATGCGCATCGGCTCGCGCATTGCGTGGGTGGCCGTGGCGCTGGCATTGATCGGCACCATGGTGCGCTGGTACGAAAGCTACCTGATCGGCCCGGATATCGGCCACATCCCGGTGAGCAACCTCTACGAGGTGTTCGTCATGTTCTGCTGGATGACGGCCGTGTTCTACCTGTACTACGAGGAGCAGTACGAAACCCGCGCGCTGGGCGGCTTCGTGATGCTGGTGGTGAGCGCCGCCGTGGGCTTTCTGCTGTGGTACACGGTCGTGCGCGAGGCGCATGAGATCCAGCCGCTGGTGCCCGCGCTCAAGAGCTGGTGGATGAAGCTGCATGTGCCGGCCAACTTCATCGGCTACGGCACCTTCGCGCTGTCAGCCATGGTGGCCTTTGCTTACCTGATCAAACAGCAGGCGAGCGAAACGCGCTGGTGGAAACTGGCACCGCTGTGGCTGTTGGGCGTGGTGCTGTGCTTTGAGCCCATCGTCTTTCGCCAGGGCGCGGCCGACAACGGCGGTGGCTACTGGATGGTGTATTTCGGCGTTTCTGCGCTGATCGTGGCGGGCATCTTGCTGGCGCGCCGGCGCATTGCCGAGCGGTTGCCGTCCTTCGAGATCCTGGACGATGTGATGTACAAGTCCATCGCCGTGGGCTTTGCGTTCTTTACCATCGCCACGGTCCTGGGAGCGCTGTGGGCCGCGGAGGCCTGGGGCGGTTACTGGAGCTGGGACCCCAAGGAAACCTGGGCGCTGATCGTGTGGCTCAACTACGCGGCATGGCTGCACATGCGGCTGATGAAGGGTTTGCGCGGCACCATGTCGGCGTGGTGGGCGCTGGTGGGCCTGGCGGTGACCACCTTCGCCTTTCTGGGCGTGAACATGTTCCTGAGCGGGCTGCACAGCTACGGAACCTTGTAACCCTCGGCGTCCAAGGGGGGACCCTGCGGGCCCTGCGGGCAGTCTGTGTCTCATGCAGACTGTGGCAGATGCGGCTGCCAGAAGGACCCCCATGTTGATTCCTACCCGAGACAACGGTTACATCCCCCCTTGCGCCGGCGAGATCACGCCGCGCGCCGTCTATGAGCAGCGACGCGCCATGCTCCGCCTGCTGGCAGCGGGTGCTGGTGGCGCGGCGATGGCCGGCTGGGCAGGGCGTGTTGCCCTCGCTGACGAAGTCCGCCGCCCGGGGAGGCTCGCACCCCTGCCGGGTGCGCCGTCCGCCGTGCCGGGCGCGGTGACCATGGAGAAGGTCACCGAGTACCAAGATGCCACCACGTACAACAATTTCTACGAATTCGGCACGGACAAGAGCGACCCCGCGCGCAATGCCCATACCCTGAAAACCCGTCCCTGGACCGTAGAAGTGGAAGGCTTGGTCAACAAGCCACGGCGCTTCGATATCGACGAGCTGCTCAAGCTCAGCGCGCAGGAGGAGCGCATCTACCGTCTGCGCTGCGTCGAGGGCTGGTCCATGGTGATCCCCTGGGTGGGGTACTCGTTGGCAGAGTTGATCAAGCGGGTGGAGCCGCAGGGCAGTGCCAAGTACGTCGAGTTCGTCACGCTGGCGGACAAAGCCACCATGCCTTACGTGGGCTCGCGTGTGCTGGACTGGCCTTACACCGAAGGCCTGCGCTTGGACGAGGCCATGCATCCGCTCACGCTGCTCGCCTTCGGCATGTATGGCGAGGTGCTGCCTAATCAGAATGGCGCACCGGTGCGCATCGTCGTGCCGTGGAAGTACGGCTTCAAGAGCGCCAAGAGCATCGTCAAGATCCGCTTCGTCGAGAAGGAGCCTGGTACCGCGTGGAACAAGGCTGCACGGCGGGAGTACGGCTTTTATTCCAACGTGAATCCGGATGTGGACCACCCGCGCTGGAGCCAGGCCACCGAACGGCGTATCGGCGAGGGCGGACTGTTCGCCAAGAAGCGCAAGACCCTGCTGTTCAATGGCTACGAGGCCCAGGTGGGACAGCTCTACGCGGGCATGGATCTGCGCAAGTTCTACTGATGGTGCATGCACGCCTTTCGGGCAGTACTCCCGCGCTGGCGGGTCGCGGCTGGGGCGCGCGCGTGTTGTTGCACCCTGCAGCCAAGCCGGTGCTGTTTGTGCTGTGCCTGCTACCACTGGCCTGGCTGGTGTATGGGGCGGTCGCCGATCGCCTGGGCGCCAACCCTGCCGAAGCCCTGATCCGCTCCACGGGCGACTGGACGCTGCGCATGCTGTGCCTCACCCTGGCAGTCACACCCCTGAGGCTGGTGCTGGCCCAGCCGCCGCTGGCACGCTTTCGGCGCATGCTGGGGCTGTACACCTTCGCCTACGCGGCACTCCACTTGCTGTGCT
Source organism: Diaphorobacter sp. LR2014-1 (assembly GCF_002916785.1). Lineage (NCBI taxonomy): Bacteria > Pseudomonadati > Pseudomonadota > Betaproteobacteria > Burkholderiales > Comamonadaceae > Diaphorobacter > Diaphorobacter sp. LR2014-1. The sequence goes on from NZ_MTBE01000012.1 coordinate 83,296, forward strand.
ACGGCTGGTTCGACATGGGGCTGGATGTGCCGGAAATCCTTCGTGACGTGCTCCAGCGCCCCTTCATCCTGGTGGGCATGGGCTGCTTTGCGGTGCTCCTGGCGCTGGCGGCCACGTCGTTCAACCGGGCCATGCGCTGGATGGGCGGGCGGCGCTGGCAGCAACTGCACCGCGGCGTGTACCTGGCCGCGGGGCTGGCGATCCTGCACTTTTTCTGGATGCGGTCGGGCAAGAACGACTTTGTCGAGGTGGCGGTCTATGCCGCCATCCTGGCGGCGTTGCTGCTCGCTCGGCCTTGGTTGCGCCGGCGCCGCCGTGCGGACTGATTGCTATTATTTAGATAGCTGCTAGCGCTTTCTGGGTAAGCGCTAGAGCCGATTTTCTATCAAACCTTCAGGCGCGCACGGCCTGCAGCGCAGGGCGCACCTGGCGGGTGACGGGATCGATGTGACCCGTGGGGATCTGGTAGGCGCGGTCATCAAACAGGTCGATGCCACACATCAGGCTGTCGAGCCATTGGAAGAAGTCGTCGATGGCCGGCTTGCCCATGATGGGCGCGCCGTGCTGCGGAACCACCATGGCGATGTCCAGTTGCCGCGCCATGCGCGTCCACAGGCGCAGGATCTTGTTGGAGACCATGTAGCGGCGGTGAAAGCCTTCCATGCGCGGAATGTGCGGTGCCAGATGGGTCACCGGCACGCGCGCGTCGGCGCCCGAGGTCATGGAGACGCCCAGGTCGCCCGTGAACAGGATGCGGCTGACCGGGTCGTAGAAGTGGAAGTTGCCTTCGGAATGCATGAAATGCGCCGGCAGCAGCACCAGCTCGTGCCGGCCCAGCGGCAGGCGGCCGCCGCTGTCGGGCACCCCGATGATGCGGTTCTCGGTTTTGCCGAGCTTGGTGAAGTGCGGCGCGAAGCGCTCCCAGATGCGTGAGATGACCAGCGTCGCCTTGGTGCTGCTCAACCAGCGGTCCAGCGAGGCGATGATGTCGGGGTCGGCGTGCGACGCAATCAGGTAGGACAGCTTGTGGGGCGGAAAGTGCTTGGACATGCCCATGAACAACTCGTTGAACGCCAGATTGCCGCCCGGGTCGATGATGGCGCCCGTGTCGTCGTCCACGATCAGGAACTGGTTGGCCTGAACCGCCTGCCCATCCTCCTCGACAAGGTCCGAGAACATCAGACAAGCGTGGTTCTTGTCCCGGTAGAGTTCAAGAGGTTCCTGAGGCATGCACGTGACTCCGCAATGAAAGTGCAATAGTACTCAGGGCGAAATGGTTATTCCTTGATGGTTATCAAGGGTTGCCCTGCGGTACCAGCTTTTCGCTGCGGAAGATGTCGTTCACGCTTTCGCGCGTGCGGATGAGGTGGGCTCGCGCTCCGTCCACCAGCACCTCGGCGGGTCGGGGGCGGGTGTTGTAGGTGCTCCCCATGGAACTGCAGTACGCCCCGGCGGACAGCACCGCCAGCATATCGCCCGCTGCCACCGCCAGGTTGCGGTCACGGCCGATCCAGTCCCCGCTTTCGCAGATCGGGCCGACGACGTCATACACGTGCGACACGGCCGTCGGGGTGGCCGCCTGCAGGGGCACGATGGCGTGGTAGGCCTGGTACATCGCCGGACGCGGCAAATCGTTCATGGCCGCATCGACGACGCAGAAGTTCTTTTGCTCGCCGGGCTTGAGGTAGAGCACCTCCGTCAGGCAAACACCGGCGTTGCCCACCAAGGAGCGACCGGGCTCGATCATCAATTGGCGGTCACCGTAGCCGCGCGCGTCCAGCTTGGCCAACAGCTTGGCCCACAGCGCGTCGGCCCGTGGTGGCGTGTCGCCGTTGTAATCGATGCCCAAACCACCGCCAAAATCGATGTGGTGGACCGCGATGCCTGCGGCCTCGATGGCTTGCACGAGGTCCAGCATGCGATCCATGGCGTCCAGATACGGGCTCTCTTCCGTGATCTGGGAGCCGATGTGGCAATCGATGCCCACCACGCGCAAGCCGGGCAGGGCGGCTGCGCGCTGGTAGGTGGCGACCGTGCGTTCATGGGCGATACCGAACTTGTTGCCCTTGAGGCCCGTGGAAATGTAGGGGTGGGTCTTGGCGTCCACGTTGGGATTGACACGAATGCTGATCGGTGCGCGCAATCCCATGGATTGGGCCACTTCGCTCAGCACGTCGAGTTCTGCCTCGCTCTCCACGTTGAAGCAGCCAATGCCGACCTCCAGCGCCTGGCGCATTTCTGCGCGCGTCTTGCCTACGCCGGAAAAGATCACCTTCGCCGGGTCGCCGCCGGCTGCAATCACGCGTTGCAGTTCGCCGGCAGAAACGATGTCGAAGCCGCAGCCATGGCGTGCGAAAAGCTGCAGGACAGCGAGCGACGAGTTCGCTTTCATGGCATAGCAGATCTGCACCTTGCGCCCAGCGAACCCGCGCTGGTAGGCCCCCAGGGCGTCCAGCATGGCTGCCTGGGAATAGACGTAGAGGGGCGTGCCGAACTCCCGGGCCAGGTCGGCAAGGCGAAGGCCCTCCAACTGAAGCGCTTGGTCGTGGTAGTGCAAGTGGGGGTGGCCGGGCAGAACGGGATGGGTCATGGACGGGTGGTAGAAGCGGAATCGGCTGGCGACGAGGCGGGAGCCCGCGAGGCGGCGGGGTTGAGGGTTTCAGGGAGTGTGGCGCGCTGCGCGGCAGTCGGGTCCGTGGGCAGGTAAAGCGGACCCCGTTGGCCACAGGCCGCGAAGGCTGCCGTGCTCACAGCAAGGACAATCGTCCTGACTAGAATTTGACGAGCTCTGAACATACGCAAATTGTAATGACCGACCTCGAATTCATGGACCGTGCAGAAAAGCTGCTGCTGGCGGTGGAACAAAGCTGCGACCGTATCAACGACACTACTGACGCCGATCTGGATGGCCAGCGTACGGGGGGCATGGTGACCATCACTTTCCGCAACCGCAGCCAGATCGTGATCAACCTTCAAAAGCCGCTGCACGAGATATGGATGGCGGCGCAATCCGGCGGATATCACTTCCGCCATGACGGGACGTCGTGGATGGATACCAAGGGTGCCGGTGAGTTCTTTGCAGCGCTCAGCCACAACGCCACTTTGCAAGCGGGGCAAGCGCTCCAGTTCACCGACTAGCGGCGACAGCGCGGCTCGGCCAACAAGCGAAGGGCTGCGCAAATGATTGCGCGGGCGCACAGGCCCGCCTCTTCATTAATTACGGAATAGGTCGAGGATGCGGTTGCGCTCTTCGGGTGGAGGCGGTGTTCCCGGAGCCGGCGCACCGTCGGTGGGGGCGGCGCTCTCCATACCCACACTGGCGACGCCCGCGTTGCGTGCATATTCTTCGTAGAACCATTCGCCACTCACGTTCACGACGCCAGCGGGTACGGTGGGCTCTGCCACAGGGACGCCCTTAAGCGCTTTTTCCATGAAGCTGATCCAGACCGGCAGGCTGAGTCCGCCACCGGTCTCACGGCTTCCGAGGTTGCGCGGCGTGTCATAACCGATCCACGTCACAGCAGCCAGCGTGGGCTGGAAGCCTGCAAACCACGCATCGACTGCGTCATTGGTCGTTCCTGTCTTGCCATAGATATCGGGGCGTTTGAGCGTGGCCTGTGCACGTGCCGCCGTGCCGGAGCGCGCGACTTCCTGAAGCATGCTGTTCATGATGAACGCGTTGCGTGGCTCAATGGCGCGGGGGTTGTCTGCGACGGCGCGAGGTTGGAAATCCGACAGGATGCGTCCCTTGTGGTCCGTGACACGGGTGATGAGATAGGGGTTGATGCGGTAGCCGCCGTTGGCAAACACCGCGTAGGCCGAAGCGAGCTGCATCGGGGTGACAGAGCCTGCGCCCAGCGCCATCGTCAGATAGGGGGGATGCTTGTCGGCTTCGAATCCGAAACGGGTCACCCAGTCCTGCCCGTTCTTGGGGCCGACAGCCTGCAGGATGCGAATGGAAACGACGTTCTTGGAGCGGGCAAGCCCTGCGCGCATGGTCATGGGACCGTCGTACTTGCCATCGTAGTTCTTGGGCTCCCAGGGTTGCCCGCCTGTCACGCCCGCACTGAAGAACAGGGGAGCATCGTTGATCACCGTGGCAGGTGTGAAGCCCTTTTCCAGAGCGGCGGAGTAGATGAACGGCTTGAATGCCGAACCTGGCTGGCGCCAGGCCTGGGTGACATGGTTGAACTTGTTCTTGTCGAAGTCAAAGCCGCCCACCAGGGCACGGATGGCACCGGAACGCGGATCGATGGCCACGAAAGCACCTTCCACCTCAGGAAGCTGGGTGATTTCCCAAGTCTTCTTGGGTGTTTGTACGACCCTGATGACCGCGCCCCGGCGCAGTTTGATGTTGGGCGGGGCTTTCTCGCTGAGTCCGGACTGCGCGGGCTTGAGGCCTTCGCCCGTGATCTCGATCTGTTCGCCATCGGCGCGGGCCGCCAGAATCCTCTTGGCGTTGACCTCCAGCACGACCGCGGCGAGCACATTGCCGTTATCCGGATGGTTGGCCAGAGCGTCGTCGATGGCGTCTTCGGTCTCCTCAGACGCGGAGGGCAGGCTGACAAACCGCTCAGGCCCGCGGTAATGCTGTCGGCGCTCGTAGTCCATGATGCCCTTGCGCAACGCGGTGTAGGCTGTCTCCTGCTCGCCGGCATTCAGCGTGGTGTACACATTCAATCCGCGCGTGTATGCCTCGGGGCCGTACTGCGCGTAGATGAGTTGACGCGCCATCTCGGCCACGTACTCCGCATGGATGCGGGTCGAGTCCGTCGACGAGCGCAGCTTGAGATCTTCTCGCTTTGCAGCAGTGGCTTCCTCGGCAGTGATGAAGCCGTTTTCCAGCATGCGATCAATGATGTACAGCTGCCGGATCCTTGCGCGCTTGGGGTTGGAGATGGGGTTGTAAGCGGATGGGGCCTTCGGAAGGCCAGCAAGCATGGCTGCTTCGGCAATGGATATGGACTTCAGCGGCTTGCCAAAATAAGTTTCTGCGGCTGCTGCAAATCCATAGGCGCGATTTCCCAGATAAATCTGGTTCATGTAGATCTCGAGAATCTGGTTTTTTGTTAACAGATGCTCGAGCTTGAATGTGAGTAATATTTCGTAAATTTTTCTGGTAAAAGTTTTTTCGGAAGAAAGATAAACATTTCGCGCCACTTGCATGGTAATAGTGGAAGCACCCTGGCTTTTTACGCGTCCTAGATTGGCCAGCGCAGCGCGCAACACCCCTTTGTAGTCCACGCCACCGTGCTGGAAGAAGCGTGCGTCTTCGATCGCCAACACTGCATTGGTCATCACAGGGGGGATGTCCTGGATGGGCGTCAAGTTGCGCCGCTCCTCACCGAACTCTCCCAGCAATGCGCCTTCTGCGGAGTACACCCGCAGGGGTAGCTTAGGGCGGTAGTCCGCCAGATCGGACACATCAGGCAGATTGGGATATGCCACCGCAAGGCCCAGTCCGATGGCGAGAGCACCGGTCAACGTTGCGGCGACGCCCAGGCCAAGGATCCACGTGAACCCCAGCAGAAGCCAGCGCACGGCGCGTGGCATTGAGGATGTGGGCGGGGAAGATGTTCTGTCGGGAGGCTGTGGCATAGGGTCTCGATACGAGGCAACCCGTCATTATAAAAATCTTGGCGTTTCGGCTTGGCTGGGACGCCTTGCCTTGGTCACCGCGCGAAAAATAGGACCGACGATTCAGCGATAGCACCTGAAAATCGTCTGCTTTTGACAACGCCGCTTTTGTGTGAGAAAGGTAAAACTCTTGGCTGGTGAAGAACCTTACTGATAGCATTCATGTGAAGTGTTAAGTTTTGTTGCGTCATATAGATAAGTAGCGGAGGGGCACCTTGATCTCAATGGGGTCGTTGTTCAGTCGTCAGTCTGCCCCATTGCTGGGTGTGGACATCAGCTCTTCCAGCGTCAAGCTGGTGGAGTTGGGACGAGATAAGGGAGGGGCGCTGGTTCTCGAGTGCTGTGCAATCGAGCAACTGGAGCGTGGGTGGATCACGGATGGCAACATCGAAAAGTTCGATGAAGTCGCCGAGGCGTTGCGTCGCGTTGTGAAGAAGAGCGGGACCAAAACCAAGAATGTCGCCCTTGCATTGCCATCCTCTGCTGTGATCACCAAGCGCATCACGCTGCCCGGCGGGATGTCCGAGCAGGAACTGGAAGTGCAGGTGGAATCCGAAGCCAACCAGTACATTCCTTTTTCGCTGGACGAGGTGAGCCTCGACTTCTGCGTGGTGGGCCCCAGCAAGAGCGCGCCAGGCGATGTCGACGTGCTGATTGCGGCCTCTCGCAAAGAGAAGGTGCAAGATCGTCAAGGTCTCGCGGAGGCGGCTGGACTGAAGCCCGTGGTCGTCGACATTGAGTCGCATGCGGCACGCTTGGCAGCAGGGCGGCTGATTGAAGGGTTGCCCAATCGGGCTAGCCGTTCTCGGAAAGAGTTGCTAAGGTAGCCCTGATTGGCCCACAATGCGCCCCAGTCAACGACTGGGGCGCTTCTTTGTCTGAGGTGAAATCGCTTCCAGGAGCGGTTTCGTCCGGCGAATGGCCTTGGCGGTTCCCTCCGACCGCCGCCGGCATCCAGGTCAACCACTGCCGGAACCCTAAGTGCGCCAACTTTGGCGTACCGCCCCACAACGAGTCCAAGCGTGGGGCCGCCGCCCGAAAGCCGGGTGGATACGCACCCGGAGACTACCGCGTTGTCGCCAGCGGTAAGGGTCAACCAAATCTGTTTTGCCACCTTTGCAGGGAAAGCTTTCCCATGCAGAGCAATCTGGCCATCGCGGAAGAGTTATTGCGAATCGGCAGATACCTGGAGCCCCAGCTTCCAACGTGTCCCAACGAGGACTGCGAGCTATTCCGCAAAGCCGAACCTGAACATAGTGGGCGGCACACAAGATTCGGAACTAACGCACACGGCACGCCGCGATTCAAGTGCGGAGCCTGTCGAAAGATATTCGTCTTTGGCGGTCGCTCGACAAAGCGCCAACAGAAAACCCATCCGAACATTGGCATATTCGAGCATCTGATGAATTCGATGCCCTTGCGGCGAATCATCAAGGTGCTGGGAATTTCGCCTGCTATTCTCTACGACCGAATCGACTTTATCCACGAGCAATGCCAGATTTTTGCTGGCGAGCGAGAGCGCGGGCTTCTTGACCGGGAGGACCTCGGCAAGAGGTATATCTCGACCGACCGACAAAAGCTCATTGTCAACTGGTCGGACCGGAAGAGCAGAAAGAACACTGTCCTCCTTTCCATCGCGAGCGCCGACCAAATAACAGGCTACCTGTACGCGGCGAACGTCAACTTCGATGGCGAGATGGATAGTGAGAAGGTCAAGGAGGAGATGACCAAATTCGGCGACCAGCGATTGGCAAAACCCTTTCGACGGTTTGCTCGGGTTTGGTTACCCCAAGACTGGGATGACGCTGCGGTACGGGCTGCCGCGAGCCGTAAGGGCACCCGACGGGCCAGCGAGGAGCCAACTGAGCTGCCTGGGGAGCTGCTCGCGGCTGTCAAGGACACCTATGACGCGGCTCAGGAGCGCGAGGACATCGAGAGCGGCGACGACCCCTCGACGGCGACCAGGGCGCCGGCCAAGGGCATGCTCTTGCACGAGCAGACCGTCATGGCGGCACATATTCAGTTCGTGACGAGATTGCTGCAGAAGGCAGAGAAACTAAGATTCTTCGTTGACCAAGAATCTGGTATTCGGGCTGCAATCTTGGTGAGCGTTCCGGAGCGCGTTCTAAATAGGACCGCAGACGCATTCTACGTAAAGGTCCTCAAGGAATTCACGGTTGACCAGAAGAAGGGGATTGTTGGCGCTGCCAAGCGGCGACTCCGGAAGGTAATGAGTGACGCCGGAGTTGACGAGGAAGAGGCCAGCTTAATCCTGGCCCTGGAAGAGTTAAGCAGCCCAACACTTATTGGCAAGTGGGGCGACCCTTGGTTTCGACATCCAATCGCGGACATGCGAGAGCCACAAAAGGGAGTTTCGTGGCTCACTGATATTGACGAACCCGAGACTGACCCGGAAAAGCGGAGTGACCAGCTTCGTCATTTTGCCCGGCTGCACCTGAAGGCGTCATTGACGGCTGTTGATAGATTCTTCATGCAAGTTCGACGGGCGCTCACGGTAGCCGAACGAGGGGTTATCAGCGCGAGCGCCGACAGAAGACTTTGGTTTGGTAAGAATGCCTATAACCCAGCGGTTCTGGTGAAACTGGTAGA
>NZ_MTBE01000013.1:0-87120 GCF_002916785.1 Diaphorobacter sp. LR2014-1
TCTACCAGTTTCACCAGAACCGCTGGGTTATAGGCATTCTTACCAAACCAAAGTCTTCTGTCGGCGCTCGCGCTGATAACCCCTCGTTCGGCTACCGTGAGCGCCCGTCGAACTTGCATGAAGAATCTATCAACAGCCGTCAATGACGCCTTCAGGTGCAGCCGGGCAAAATGACGAAGCTGGTCACTCCGCTTTTCCGGGTCAGTCTCGGGTTCGTCAATATCAGTGAGCCACGAAACTCCCTTTTGTGGCTCTCGCATGTCCGCGATTGGATGTCGAAACCAAGGGTCGCCCCACTTGCCAATAAGTGTTGGGCTGCTTAACTCTTCCAGGGCCAGGATTAAGCTGGCCTCTTCCTCGTCAACTCCGGCGTCACTCATTACCTTCCGGAGTCGCCGCTTGGCAGCGCCAACAATCCCCTTCTTCTGGTCAACCGTGAATTCCTTGAGGACCTTTACGTAGAATGCGTCTGCGGTCCTATTTAGAACGCGCTCCGGAACGCTCACCAAGATTGCAGCCCGAATACCAGATTCTTGGTCAACGAAGAATCTTAGTTTCTCTGCCTTCTGCAGCAATCTCGTCACGAACTGAATATGTGCCGCCATGACGGTCTGCTCGTGCAAGAGCATGCCCTTGGCCGGCGCCCTGGTCGCCGTCGAGGGGTCGTCGCCGCTCTCGATGTCCTCGCGCTCCTGAGCCGCGTCATAGGTGTCCTTGACAGCCGCGAGCAGCTCCCCAGGCAGCTCAGTTGGCTCCTCGCTGGCCCGTCGGGTGCCCTTACGGCTCGCGGCAGCCCGTACCGCAGCGTCATCCCAGTCTTGGGGTAACCAAACCCGAGCAAACCGTCGAAAGGGTTTTGCCAATCGCTGGTCGCCGAATTTGGTCATCTCCTCCTTGACCTTCTCACTATCCATCTCGCCATCGAAGTTGACGTTCGCCGCGTACAGGTAGCCTGTTATTTGGTCGGCGCTCGCGATGGAAAGGAGGACAGTGTTCTTTCTGCTCTTCCGGTCCGACCAGTTGACAATGAGCTTTTGTCGGTCGGTCGAGATATACCTCTTGCCGAGGTCCTCCCGGTCAAGAAGCCCGCGCTCTCGCTCGCCAGCAAAAATCTGGCATTGCTCGTGGATAAAGTCGATTCGGTCGTAGAGAATAGCAGGCGAAATTCCCAGCACCTTGATGATTCGCCGCAAGGGCATCGAATTCATCAGATGCTCGAATATGCCAATGTTCGGATGGGTTTTCTGTTGGCGCTTTGTCGAGCGACCGCCAAAGACGAATATCTTTCGACAGGCTCCGCACTTGAATCGCGGCGTGCCGTGTGCGTTAGTTCCGAATCTTGTGTGCCGCCCACTATGTTCAGGTTCGGCTTTGCGGAATAGCTCGCAGTCCTCGTTGGGACACGTTGGAAGCTGGGGCTCCAGGTATCTGCCGATTCGCAATAACTCTTCCGCGATGGCCAGATTGCTCTGCATGGGAAAGCTTTCCCTGCAAAGGTGGCAAAACAGATTTGGTTGACCCTTACCGCTGGCGACAACGCGGTAGTCTCCGGGTGCGTATCCACCCGGCTTTCGGGCGGCGGCCCCACGCTTGGACTCGTTGTGGGGCGGTACGCCAAAGTTGGCGCACTTAGGGTTCCGGCAGTGGTTGACCTGGATGCCGGCGGCGGTCGGAGGGAACCGCCAAGGCCATTCGCCGGACGAAACCGCTCCTGGAAGCGATTTCACCTCAGACAAAGAAGCGCCCCAGTCGTTGACTGGGGCGCATTGTGGGCCAATCAGGGCTACCTTAGCAACTCTTTCCGAGAACGGCTAGCACTTCGGTGGGCCTTTTTGTTTTTGTTCAGGTTGCTCCGCTTCTTGAATCTGCGGCGCGCGGGACCCGAGGGCGGACGGAAACGGCCCTCTGTTGTCTTAGGTCCCCCCACGTGGTTGTGTTTCAGGACATGCCGACGACTGGCGCGCGTCCTATTGATACGTACCCCAGGCCGAAGCGCGTAATGGTCTCGGGGTCATAGAGGTTGCGTCCGTCAAAGACCATACGGTCGTGGAGCGCATGGGCCATCTGCGCAAAGTCGGGCACGCGGAAGATTTTCCATTCCGTCACGATGGCCAACGCGTCCGCTCCTTCCAATGCCTCGGTGGGACTGCCGCACAGCACCAGGTCGTCACGCTCTCCGAAAATGCGCCGGGCCTCGTCCATGGCGGCCGGGTCGTGGGCGCGCACCTGGGCGCCTGCCGCCCACAGGCTCTGCAGGAGGTAACGGCTGGGCGCTTCGCGCATGTCATCGGTTTCCGGCTTGAAGGCCAGCCCCCAGACCGCGATGGTCTTGCCGCGCAGGCTGCCGCCGTAGTGCGCAATGATGCGCCGCGCCAGCAACTGCCGCTGCGCGTCATTGCGGCTTTCGACCGCCAGCAGCAGATCGGGGGTGAAGCCAATGGACTGGGCCGTGTGGATGAGGGCCTTGACGTCCTTGGGAAAGCAGCTCCCGCCGTAGCCCACGCCGGGATAGATGAAGTGGTAGCCAATGCGCGGGTCACTTCCGAGCCCGCGGCGCACGTCTTCGATGTCCGCACCCAGTTGCTCGGCCAGGTTGGCCATTTCATTGATGAAGCTGATCTTGGTGGCCAGCATGGCGTTGGCGGCGTACTTCGTCAGTTCGGCGCTGCGCACATCCATCATTACGATGCGGTCGTGGTTGCGATTGAAAGGCGCATACAGCTCGCGCAATTGGCGCTCGGCCTGGGGTGCGCGTGTACCGATGACGATGCGGTCGGGCCGCTTGCAATCGGCGACGGCAGCGCCTTCCTTGAGGAATTCGGGGTTGGACACCACCTCGAATGCCAAGGCCACGCGCCGCGTCTCCAGCACCTTGCGTACGGTATCGGCGACCTTGTCGGCCGTGCCCACGGGGACGGTGGATTTATTGACGATGGTCTTCGGCTCGGTCATGTGGGTCGCGATGGTGCGCGCGACGGCCAACACATGCTGCAGATCAGCGCTGCCGTCCTCATCGGGCGGGGTGCCGACGGCGAGAAAGATCAGCTCCCCATGGGCCACGCCCTGAGCGGCGTCAGTAGTGAAGCGCAGGCGGCCTGCCGCCTGGTTGGCCTTCACCAGGGGCTCCAGCCCCGGCTCGTGGATGGGGATATGGCCTGCCTGCAGCGCGGCCACTTTGGCGGCATCGACGTCCACGCAGATCACATCGTGGCCGACGTCGGCCAGCACTGCACCCTGCACCAGGCCGACATAGCCGGTGCCAAAAACCGTAACTTTCATGATGGGTAGAAGTCCTTGTACCAGTGGACGAAGCGCGCCACGCCGTCCCGCACGGGCGTATGGGGGGCAAAGCCGACCCAGGAAGCCAGCGCCGACATGTCGGCTGCCGTGCTGTGCATGTCGCCGGGCTGTAGTGGAAGCATGCGCTTGAGGGCGACCATCCCCAGTGCCTCCTCCAGCGCATGGATGTAGTCCATGAGCAGCGTAGGAGCGCTGTTGCCGATATTGAAGATACGGTAGGGCGCGAGGCCCGTGCCGGGCGACGGCGACAGCGGATCGAACGCGGCGTCGGGCGTGGCGGGCTTGTCGAGTACGCGCAATACGCCCTCGACGATGTCGTCGATGTAGGTGAAGTCACGCACCAACTGACCTTCGCCGTAGACGTCGATCGTCTCGCCCGCAAGCATGGCACGGGTGAACTTGAAGAGCGCCATGTCGGGCCGCCCCCATGGCCCATACACCGTGAAAAACCGCAGGCCCGTGGTCGGAATGCCGTACAGGTGCGCGTAGGCATGCGCCATCACCTCATTGGCCTTCTTGGTCGCCGCGTAGTAGCTGACGGGATGGTCCACCGCGTCGCGCTCGGAGAACGGCAACTTCGCGTTGCCTCCGTACACGCTGGAGCTGCTGGCAAACACCAGGTGCTCCACCTGCTGTGCGCGGCAGCCCTGCAGGATGTTGCCGAAACCCAGGAGATTGGAGTCGGTGTAATCGTCGGGTTGGTCGATGGAGTAGCGCACGCCGGCCTGTGCCGCCAGATGCAACACCCGATGGGGACGCACCCGCGCAAACAGCGCATGCATGGCGTCGCGGTCGGCGACATCGATCTGCTCGAAAGTGAAGTCGCCCTGACCGCGCAAGCGGTCCAGGCGCGCGTGCTTCAGGCCGACGTCATAGTAGGCATTGAGGTTATCGATGCCCACCACCCGTTCGCCGCGCTCCAGCAGTCGCTGCGCGCAATGCATGCCGATGAAGCCGGCGCAGCCGGTGACCAGGGTGACGCTCATGGTTGTGTGCCGCGTGGGCTCCAGATGTATTCGTAATGGGCCTGGGGTGTGCCCGCGCGCACCATGTGGAAGGGCAGGTGGATGGACTGCAGCGCACGCGGCGCGATGCGGGCCTGGGCCTGATCCCACCAGCTCGACGGAACGTAGTCGGTGCGTGAAATCAACAGCAGGCCTTGCCCCCGCTGCTCGCTGCGGCGCAAATGGTCGGCGACACAGGTCGGGATCTCGTCTTCGCCCGGCGCACAGGCGTCCACCAACGCGTCGGGAAAGCGCACCCGCAGCATGCCGGCCAGCATATGGTCGGATGCGACGATGGGGCTGGTGCCGTCATAGCCCGCGGCGCGCAGGGCGTCCGCCAGTTCGATGGCCGGGTGGTTCAGCTCATCCACCTCGCCGCGCAGCCCGCTGAACCAGGGGCGTATGCCGGCAGCCACCAGCAGGATGACGGCCATCGTGGCCACGGCGATCGTGTAGCGCCGTGCACGCGGATGGTGTTGCAATTCGGGCCGCGCAGAGAAGGCGGCCAGGGGTGCCATACACAGCAGTGGAAGTATCCAGCGGCCCTTGAAGTTGCTCACGCCTGCAAACACCACCATGCCGGCCAGCGCCAGCAACACCAGGCCCAGGTAGCGCACGAACACGCGGTGCATCGGCGGCGACACCGGCGCCAGCGGCCGCTGCCACCAGGCCGAACGGAAAGCCCACAACGCGAACAGCGCCCACAGCAGCAGCGTGCTGGGGACCACACCCTCCAGCAGCCTCAGCAGGCCCTTGACCAGCCCGTTTTCAGGCTGGATGTTCATCTTGCTGATGGTGCCGGACGTCGCCTCGGTGAGGTGTGACAGCAGCCATGCCACATGCGGCAGCACGACCAGCAGGCCCACCAGGGGCGCCCACCACCAGCCGCGCGACAGCAGCGCGCGGCGCGCCTCGGGTACCGACAGTGCCGCCAGCAGCATGGCGCCCGCCACCAGCGCGAAGCTGTACTTGGCCAGCATGCCGAAGCCGCACACCAGCCCCAGCAAGGCAAAGTCCAGCGGCCGGGGGCGCCGCACGATGCGCAGCAGCAGCCACCACGCGCCACAGGCCATCGCCGTGACGAGGATGGTATGGGTCTGGTCGCGGACCGAATACCAGCCCAGCGCGGGCATCAGCACCATGCTCGCCGACGCCCAGAAGGCCCCCCGCTCGTCCAGCAGTTCCCGCCCGGCCAGGTACATGAGCGAATACGTCAGTGCCAGCAGCCCATGCTTGAGCAGCGACAGCGCCAGCACGCTGGGGCCGAACACCTGGTTCATCGCCCATTGCAGCCAGGTGTACAGCGGCGGCTGCGGGCCGTAGCCCAGTGCCAGCTCCTGGGTCCACAGAATCTGCTCGGCCTCATCCCACTTCAGCGCGGGCGAAGCGAGCAGGCGCATGGCCACGTGCGCCAGCGAGATGGCCGCGAACCAGAACAGCGGGTGGGTCCAGGGAAGGCGGGACGAAAGCGCGCGGGGCGCGGTGGAGGCGGTCATGGGGCAAGGGGAAAGTAGCGCACTGTGTGCGTCCGGCGGGCGCGAACGCGCGGGGCGCGCGAGGCACAATCGCAGCCATTATCCCGCTACAACTGTTTCCTTGATGAACACCGCCCCTACTCCAGCGCCCGACGTCTCCATCGTGGTGCCGATCTACAACGAGGTCGAGAACCTGCCCGACCTCGTGGAGCGCATCGCGCAGGCGATGTCCGCGCAGCCGCTCAGCTTCGAACTGCTGGCGGTGGACGACGGCTCGCGCGACGGCAGCGCCGACACGCTGCGTGAACTGGCGGCCACGCGCCCCTGGTTGCGCCCGGTGTTCCTGGCACGCAACTACGGCCAGTCGAGCGCCCTGCAGGCGGGTTTCGATCGCGTGCGCGGCCGCTATGTGGTGACGCTGGATGCCGACCTGCAGAACGAACCCGGCGACATTCCGCTGCTGCTGGAGCGCCTGGAGACAGACTCCAGCGTGGACATGGTCAGCGGCTGGCGCAAGGACCGGCAGGACGCGGAGCTGTCGCGCAAGCTGCCCTCGCGCATCGCCAACCGGCTGATCTCCAGCGCCACGGGCGTGCACCTGCACGACTACGGCTGCGCGCTCAAGGCCTACCGCCGGCCCATCATCGACCGTATCCGCCTCTACGGCGAGCTGCACCGCTTCATCCCGTCGCTGGCCAAGGAGGCGGGCGCGCGCATCACGGAAGTGCCGGTGCGCCACCATGCGCGCACGCGCGGCGTGTCCAAGTACGGCATCGACCGCACCTTCCGCGTCATCCTGGACCTGATCCTCATCGTCTTCTTCATGCGCTACCGCCAGCGCCCGCTGCATGCCTTTGGCGGGCTGGGGCTGTGGCTGGCTGCGCCGGGCGTGCTGATCCTGGCCTGGCTGCTGCTGCAGAAAGTGCTGGGCGAGGACATCGGCGGCCGGCCGCTGCTGCTTGCCGGCGTCATGCTGGTGCTGATGGGCGTGCAGATGGTGGTGGCGGGCCTGATCGGCGAGCTGCTGATGCGCATCTACCACAAGGCCGGCGGGGCACCGCAGTTCCATGCGCAGGAATATGTGCCGGATTCAAGAGTAAATATGCCTGCGGCGCGCGACCAGCAAGCGCAAGCAGCTACTAATAAGATAGCGTGAAACGTCCGTTCAAGGCCCTGCTGCGCGGCCTGGTGGGCCTGGCCCTGCTGGGCGCGGTGGTGGCGCTGGCCGATCCGTCCCGCGTGTGGGGCCAACTGCGCCAGGCCCAGCCAGTGTGGCTGCTGGCGGGCCTGCTGGCGGGCATCGCTTCCAACCTCGTCTCGGCGCTGCGCTGGCGGGCATTGGCGCGGTGGCTGGGCGCCAACGCGAGCGCGCGCGATGCCTGCCGCTGGTACTTCCAGGCCATCGGCCTGAATGCGTTGCTGCCGGGGGCCGTGGTGGGGGGCGACGTGTACCGCGCCGTGGTACTGCGTGGTAGCGGTCGGGACACGGCGGCCTCCAGTTGGTCGGTGGTGCTGGACCGGCTGAGCGGCCTGTGGATGCTGTGCGCCATCGGCGGCCTGGGCGCTGCCGCCTGTGCCGACGTGCTGGCGCCCTGGCTGCGGTTGCCAAGGGGACTTTTCATCGCGCTGATGCTTGGGGGCACGCTGCTGTGGCTGGCGCTGCCGTGGTGCCTGCCTGCGCTGCTGCGCAGCCGCCGGTTTGCGGGCGGCTGGCTCGCGCCGCTGCGTGAAGCCGCAACGCGCCCCGACTTCCCGCGTCAACTGGTCTGGCAGGCCGGGGCATCGGCGGCGGTGCAGCTGCTGTCGGCCGCGGCGCTGGCGGGGGGCGGGCTGGCACTGGGCGTGGCGCTGCCGGCCAGCGTGTGGGCCTGGGCGATCGCGCCTGTGTTCCTGATGGCGGCGCTGCCGGTGAGCGTGGGCGGCTGGGGCACGCGCGAGGCGGCCGCCGTGGCCGCGCTGGCCCCCTTCGGCGTGGCCGCGTCCGCCGCCGTGGGCGTGGGCGTGGTCTATGGCGTCTACGGCCTGGCGCAGGGCGCGCTGGGGGCGCTGGCGTTCGGCCTGCCGCGCAGCGCGGGGCGGTAGGCCCGGGCGCTGGCCCGCGATGGCCCGCGATGGCCCGCGATGGCCTGGCCATCATTGGTGTATTTTTATCAAATTGATAGCACCTTGCGCTTGATGGATGAGCGCTGGCGGTCAATTGGGCTTGAAATGAAGGGCGTGCCCGCTCCGACCATGCAGCGGCGCCGTGCCCGTTCATGCCGGTTGGAAGGGGCGCTGGCGCTGCCGGCGCCGGGGCGCCGGCGCGATTCAGCCGTGTTCGCCCGCAGCCTCTGCGTCCCGCTTGATCTGCAGCGCGCGCTCGTACAGCGTGTTGCGCGAGGCGTGCGCGATGTCGGCCGCCAGTTTCACCGCGGTCTTGGTCGGCAGCTCGTCCAGCAGCAGGCGCAGCACGCGCTCGGCCTC
Source organism: Diaphorobacter sp. LR2014-1 (assembly GCF_002916785.1). NCBI lineage: Bacteria > Pseudomonadati > Pseudomonadota > Betaproteobacteria > Burkholderiales > Comamonadaceae > Diaphorobacter > Diaphorobacter sp. LR2014-1. Next base: position 8,243 of record NZ_MTBE01000013.1, read on the forward strand.
CGCGCCGTCGCCCTGCGTGGCCGCCAGCGGGTGCAGCAGCACCACGAACTCGCCCTTGACCCGCTGGGGAGCACCCGCCAGCCAGGCGGCCAGCTCCCGCGCGGGATGCGTGGAGACTTCCTCGAACTGTTTGGTGAGTTCGCGCGCGAGCGTCACCGGCCGCTCGCCCAGGTCCGCCAGCGTGTCGGCCAGCGCGGCGATGCGGTGCGGCGCCTCCAGCAGTACCACGCAGCGCGGCTCGGCCGCCAGGCGCTGTACCGCGGCCGTGCGTTCGGCGCCCTTGGGCGGTAGAAAGCCCGCGAACAGGAAGCCGCCGCTGTCGGCGGTGGGGGCCACCGCGCCCGCGACGCTCAGCGCGCTCGTCACGCTGCTGGCGCCCGGCAAGGGAATGCAGCGCAGCCCCGCGGCCTGCACGGCCGCCACCAGGCGCGCGCCGGGATCACTCACCCCGGGCGTGCCGGCGTCGCTCACGTATGCCACGCGCTGGCCGGCCTGCAGTTGCTGCACTACCATCTGCGCGGCCTGCGCCTCGTTGTGCTGGTGCAGCGCCAGCAGGCGGTCGGAGGGCTTGTCGATGCCGTAGGCGCGCAGCAGCGACTGGGTGTGGCGCGTGTCCTCGCACGCCAGCGTGTCGGCCAGTTGCAGCACGTGCAGCGCACGCAGTGTGATGTCGGCCAGGTTGCCGATGGGCGTGGCGACCACGTACAGGGCGCCCTGCGGATAATGCTGCGCGGCCGCCGCATCGCGCGCGGCGCTCAAGGCAGAGGCAAAAGAGGCGCTCAATGGGATTCCTCGGCAAGAAGGTGAATGGCAGTGCGCCCGCGCGCACCACGCGCGCCGCGGGGCAGGCGGGGGAAGACCGCGCGCTGGCCCATCTCACGGCGGCGGGCCTGGCGCTGGTGGAGCGCAATTATCGGACGCCGGGGCGCGGCGGCGGAGAGATCGACCTGATCCTGCGCGAGCGCGACGGCACGCTGGTGTTCGTGGAGGTGCGCAGCCGCGGCGCCAGCGCCTACGGCGGCGCGGGCGGCAGCATCGGCGTGGCCAAGCAGCGGCGCATCGTCTTTGCCGCGCAGCACTACCTGCTGCGCTGGCCCGCACCGCCGCCATGCCGCTTCGATGCGGTGCTCATCGAGGGCGACCGGCTGCAGTGGCTGCGCGGCGCATTCGACGCCGCGTAGCGCGCGGCCTACCGTTTGCTGCAGGCGCCGCGATACCCGCAGGTATCATTCACGGCCCATGCTTGAGCAACGCATCCAACAGCATTTCATCGACAGCGCCGACCTGAAATACCAGTCGGCCCAGGCGCTCAGCCATCCCATCAGCGCAGCCGTGCAGGCCATCTGGGCTTGTGTGACCAACGGCGCCAAGGTGTTGGCCTGCGGTAGCGGCCCTTCGTCCGCGCAGGCCCTGCAGTTCGCAGCCTTTTGCGTGGCCGGTTTCGAGCGCGATCGGCCCGAACTGGCGGCGCTGGCCCTGCTGCCCGATGCCCTGGCCACCGGCACCAGCGCCGTAGCGGACAGCGCCGTGCTGGCGCGCCAGGTGCGTGCCCTGGGGCAGGCAGGAGATCTGCTGCTGGTCATCACCATCGGCGGCAACGAGCCAGCCCTGCTGCAGGCCGTGCAGGCCGCCCATGAGCGGGACATGACCGTGGTCGCCCTGTGTGGCCGCGACGGCGGGGCGTTGGGCGCGCTGCTGCACGAGACCGATGTCCAGATCTGCGTGCCGCACGACCGAGCCGCCCGTGTGCGCGAGGTGCATGCGCTGGTGCTGCACTGCCTGTGCGACGGCGTGGACGCCCAGTTACTTGGAGAACAGGAGATTCCTCTATGACATTTCCCCTGCTGCGAATTTCTAGCGCCGCGCTCGCTGCCGCGGCCCTGGCCGGCAGCCTCGCCGGCTGCGCGCCGCTGGTCATCGGCGGCGGTGCCGTGGTCGGCACCCTGATGGCGACCGACCGGCGCACCACCGGCACCCAGGTGGAGGACGAAGGCATCGAGATGCGCACCGCCAGCCGCATCCGTGAGACCCTGGGCGACCGCGTGCACGTGAACGTGACCAGCTACAACCGCCAGGTGCTGCTGACGGGCGAAGTGCCCACGGCCGCCGACGGCCAGAAGGTGGAGCAGATCGCGCAAGGCGTGGACAACGTGCGCTCGGTGGTCAACGACCTGGGCGTGATGCCCGCGTCCTCGCTGACGCAGCGCTCGCGCGACGCCTTCATCTCGACCAAGGTGCGCGCGAGCCTCGTGGACGCCAAGGACCTGTCTGCCAATGCGTTCAAGGTCGTCACCGAGCGCGACGTGGTGTACCTGATGGGCCGTGTCACGCAGCGCGAAGCCAAGCGCTCCGCGGAGATCGCGCGCGGCGTGGATGGCGTACGCAAGGTCGTGCGCGTGTTCGAGGTGATCTCCGAAGAGGAGCTGATCCGCGGTGGCGCGGCCCAGCAGCCCGCGCCCGTCTCGCAGGACCCCGCCGCGGCGGCGCAGCCAGTCAAGCCCTGAGCACGGGCTGCTCGCGCCGAACAAGTCGGCACCATCCGCGCCTTGTGACAGGCGATTGAACCACTGCCCGCCCTGCGCGGGCAGTGCGCTTGGGGCCTCAGTCTTTTTTGGGCGCCAGGCGGGTGATCAGGCTGGACGTGTCCCAGCGGTTGCCGCCGGCAAGCTGCACGTCGGCATAGAACTGGTCCACCAGCGCCGTGACCGGCAGACGCGCACCGTTGCGCTTGGCTTCGTCGAGCACCAGCCCCAGGTCCTTGCGCATCCAGTCCACGGCAAAGCCGAAGTCAAAACGGCCCTCCACCATGGTCTTGCCGCGGTTGTCCATCTGCCAGCTCTGGGCAGCGCCCTTGCCGATCACGTCGAGCACCAGCGGCATGTCCAGGCCCGCGTGCTGGCCGAAGGCGATCGCCTCGGACAGACCCTGCACCAGTCCGGCAATGCAGATCTGGTTGACCATCTTGGCCAGTTGGCCAGCGCCGCTGTCGCCAATACGGGTGAACGCGCGCGAGAAAGCCATCGCCGTAGGGCGTACGGCATCGAAGGCTGCAGCGTCGCCGCCGCACATCACGGTCAGTTGCCCGTTTTGCGCGCCGGCCTGCCCGCCGGAGACCGGCGCGTCGATGAACTGCAGGCCCAGCGTGCGGGCGGCGCCATAGAGTTCGCGCGCCACCGCCGCGGATGCCGTGGTGTGGTCCACGAAGACCGCACCCTGCTGCATGCCGGCGAACGCGCCGTCGGCCCCGAGCACCACGGAGCGCAGGTCGTCGTCATTGCCCACGCAGCAAAACACGATGTCCGCGCCTTGTGCGGCCTCGCGCGGCGTCTTGGCATGTTTTACGGTTGCAACGCCCTTGAATTCAGCGCACCATGCTTCTGATTTCGTAGCGGTACGGTTGTACACCGTCACGGTATGGCCCGCCGATGCCAAGTGCCCCGCCATCGGGTAGCCCATGACGCCCAAGCCCAGGAAGGCCACGCGGCGTGCGGGGACCGGATCGTAGGTGCGGGGATTGATGCTGCTGCTCATGGGTTGGGCTCCGTCAAAAAGAGAGGCCCGCAGGGGCGGGCCGGGTGGGGCGAGTGTGTGGGTATCAGACGATGGCGAAATGCTCGGTGCCCGAGGCCAGGTCCGTCGTCTTGGCACGCTGGCTGCTGAGCTTGATCTGCAGGCGCAGGTCGTTCACCGAGTCGGCGTTGCGCAGGGCATCCTCATAGCTGATCACGTTGGCCTCGAACAGGTCGAACAGTGCCTGGTCGAAGGTCTGCATGCCCAGGTTGCGGCTCTTCTTCATGATTTCCTTGATCTCGGCCACCTCGCCCTTGAAGATGAGGTCGGCGATCAGCGGCGTGTTCAGCATCACCTCGACGGCGGCCGCGCGCCCCTTGCCGTCCTGTTTGGGAATCAGGCGCTGCGAGATCAGTGCCTTGAGGTTCAGCGACAGGTCCATCAGCAGCTGGGCGCGCCGCTCCTCGGGGAAGAAGTTGATGATCCGGTCCAGTGCCTGGTTGGCGCTGTTGGCGTGCAGCGTGGCCAGGCACAGGTGGCCGGTTTCGGCAAACGCCACGGCGTGCTCCATGGTCTCGCGGTCGCGGATTTCGCCCATCAGGATCACGTCCGGCGCCTGGCGCAGGGTGTTTTTGAGGGCCGCCTCCCAGCTGTCGGTGTCCAGGCCCACCTCGCGCTGCGTGATCACGCAGTTCTTGTGCGGATGCACGAATTCCACCGGGTCTTCCACCGTGATGATGTGGCCGAAGGAGTTCTCGTTGCGCCAGTCCAGCATGGCGGCCAGCGTGGTGGACTTGCCCGAGCCCGTCGCGCCGACCAGGATGCACAGTCCGCGCTTGGTCATGGTGACTTCCTTGAGCACCTGCGGAACGCCCAGGCCGTCGATGGTGGGCAGCGTGAGCGGAATCGTCCGCAGCACCATGCCCACGCGGCCCTGCTGTACGAAGGCGTTCACGCGGAACCGGCCCACGCCCGCAGGCGAGATGGCAAAGTTGCACTCCTTGGTGCGCTCGAAGTCGGCCACCTGCTTGTCGCTCATGATGGCGCGCGCCAGCGTGAGCGTGTGGTTGGGCGTCAGAGGCTGGGGAGAGACCTTGGTGACCTTGCCGTCGACCTTGATCGCCGGCGGAAACTCCGCCGTGATGAAAAGGTCGCTCCCCCCACGGCTGACCATCAGCTTGAGCAGATCGTTGATGAATTTACTCGCCTGATCCCGTTCCATCCCATACCCCCTTGGTCGTCAGCCTTGTGTTGTTGTGCCGGGCTGTTCAGCGTTGATTTTCACTCAGACGCGCGCTCACCACGCGCAGGCGCTGCGACAGCTTGCGCGCCAGCAGGGCCACCAGGCTGGCGGCCAGTTGCGGGTCGTGGGCCATCATCTCATCCAGCGCCTCGGCGCTGAGCACCGCGATCTCGCATTCCGTGAGCGTGGTGCACGCCGAAAAACGGATGCCGCTGTCCAGCAGCGACATCTCGCCCAGGATATCGCCGGGCCGCGTCTCGGCCAGGCGCAGTTGCTCTCCCCAGGGCTGGACACGGTCCACGGCGATGGTGCCCGTGAGCAGCACGACCATGAAGTTGCCGTATTCGTCCTGGCGGATCAGGTCGCGGTTGGGCGCAACGGAGGCGAACTCGAAGAAGCGCTCCATGCGTTCCACGGCGTCGTGGTCCAGGTGCGCCATGTACTTGTCCTTGCTCCACAGCGACTGCAGCAGCCTGCCACCACGGCTTTGGGGCAGGCGCTTGGCATCGACTTCGACGGCGCGCGCCTCCCAGGGGACCAGTTGTGATTGCTCCACGCCCTGGCCGGCAAATGCGGTGGTGAAGAACACCGAGTCGGTGCTCTCCTCGCCGGACTTGCGGTTTTTGGACTTGAGCAGGCCGAGAATGCCTTTCATGATGGGGCTCCGATGCGGGCTCGTGTACCAACGAGCCTGGTAGTGAAAAAGTGTGCGGGCCCGCCTTGGAGGGGGGTCAGCCGGGGAAGTTCTCGGGAATCTTGGCCTTGCTGCGCGCCTCGGCCGGGCTGATGATGTTGCGGCGCACCAGGTCGGAGAGGTTCTGGTCCAGCGTCTGCATGCCCACGCTGTTGCTGGTCTGGATGGTGGAGTACATCTGCGCCACCTTGGCCTCGCGGATCAGATTGCGGATGGCGCTCGTGCCCAGCATGATCTCGTGCGCCGCCACGCGGCCAGAACCGTCCTTGGTCTTGCACAGCGTCTGCGAGATCACCGCCTGCAGCGACTCCGACAACATCGCGCGCACCATTTCCTTTTCCTCGGCGGGGAAGACGTCGATGATCCGGTCGATGGTCTTGGCGGCGCTGGACGTGTGCAGCGTGCCGAACACCAGGTGGCCCGTTTCCGCGGCGGTCATGGCCAGGCGGATGGTCTCCAGGTCGCGCATTTCGCCCACCAGGATGGCGTCCGGGTCTTCGCGCAGCGCTGAGCGCAGGGCCGCGGCGAACGACAGCGTCATCGGCCCCACTTCGCGCTGGTTGACCAGGCACTTCTTGGACTCGTGCACGAACTCGATCGGATCCTCGATGGTGAGGATGTGGCCGTACTCGCTTTCGTTGAGGTAGTTGACCATGGCCGCCAGGGTGGTGGACTTGCCCGAACCTGTGGGGCCCGTCACCAGCACCAGGCCACGCGGCTTGAGCGCCAGGTCGGCAAAAATGCGCGGCGCGTTGAGCTGCTCCAGCGTCAGGATCTTGCTCGGAATGGTACGGAACACCGCGGCCGCGCCACGGTTCTGGTTGAACGCGTTGACGCGAAAGCGCGCCAGGCCGTCGATCTCGAAGGAAAAGTCCACTTCCAGGAACTCTTCATAGGTCTTGCGCTGGGCGTCGCTCATGATGTCGTACACCATGGCGTGGACGGTCTTGTGGTCCAGTGCATCGACGTTGATGCGGCGTACGTCCCCGTGGACCCGGATCATGGGCGGCAGGCCGGCGGAAAGGTGCAGGTCGGACGCCTTGTTCTTCACGCTGAAGGCGAGCAATTGGGTGATGTCCACGGATTCCCTCTTATCGTTTGATACGCTTGGGCGAACATTATGACGACGATTGCCAGCAACCTCCAGAATGTGCGGGAGCGCATCGCGCGCGCCTGCGCGGCGGCCGGCAGGCCACCCGATGCCGTGGCGCTGCTGGCGGTTTCCAAGACCTTCGGCCCCGAGGCCGTGCGTGACGCGGCATTGGCGGGCCAGCGGCGGTTTGGTGAAAACTACATTCAGGAAGCCGTGGAAAAGATGGCTCTGGTGGCGGCGCTCGGGCTGCCGCAGCCGCTGGAGTGGCACTGCATCGGCCCGGTGCAGAGCAACAAGACCCGCCTGGTGGCCCAGCACTTCGACTGGGTGCACACGGTGGACCGCCCCAAGACGGCGCAGCGTCTGTCCGACCAACGTCCCGACAACCTGCCCGCGCTGCAGGTCTGTATTCAGGTGAACGTGGATGGTGGCGCCACCAAGGCCGGTGTGCCGGCCGAGGAGGCATTGGCGCTGGCCCAGGCGGTGGCAGCGCTGCCGCGGCTCACGCTGCGCGGCGTCATGAGCATTCCCGACCCGGTGCCCGACGAGGCCGCGCAACTGGCCGTGCTGCTGCGCGTGCGCCAGGTGTTCGACACCCTGCGCGCGCAGGGCGGCCCGGGGTTCCAGGCGGTCGATACCCTGTCGCTGGGCATGACCGGCGACCTGGAGGCCGCGGTGCGCGCCGGCAGCACCATGGTGCGCGTGGGCAGCGGCATCTTCGGTGCGCGCCACTACCCGGCCTGATAAGCTGGCCGTCCTCTAGGGCCTGTTCACACTATTTTTGCCAGATGCGTTGCGATCAAAAAGGGCCAGGCGCAAGGCGCCAAACGAAGCTGGGGTGCTACCCCAGCGAGGCTTGGCAACGCCGCGAATGGCCCTTTTTGATCGCAACCCGGAGGGAACGGAGTGAAAACCGCGCCATTCGTCGTTGCCCTCCTAGCCAAGGCCCCGGCCTTGGCGTCGTCACGCGCCTAGATTGGCGCGGTTTTCACGCCATTCGCACTGGCAAAAATAGTGTGAACAGGCCCTAGTTTTGACGGAGATTCCCTCATGCCCGGTTTGCTGCCCGATGTCGATCCCGATGGCCTGCTCGAATTCTCGGTGGTCTATACCGACCGTGCGCTCAACCACATGTCGCGCCGCTTCGTGGGCGTGATGCAGGACATCCTGGCGACGCTCAAGGAGGTCTACCGCGCGCACACGGCGGTGCTCGTGCCCGGCAGCGGCACCTTCGGCATGGAGGCCGTGGCACGCCAGTTCGCCAACCGCGAGAAGGTGCTCATCGTGCGCAACGGCTGGTTCAGCTACCGCTGGAGCCAGATCTTCGACGCCGGCGGGCTGGGCGGTGGTGCCGTGGTCTGCCAGGCGCGCCGCCAGGGCGACGGTCCACTGGCGCCCTGGGTGCCCTGCCCGGCGAGCGAGGTGGCCGCCGCCATCCGCGCCGAGCGCCCGAAGGTGGTCTTCGCCCCGCATGTGGAGACGGCCAGTGGCATCCTGCTGCCCGACGATTACCTGCGCACCGTGAGCGACGCCGCGCACGAGGTGGGCGCGCTGTTCGTGCTGGACTGTGTGGCCTCCGGTGCCATGTGGGTGGACATGGAAAAGACCGGTGTGGACGTGCTGATCTCCGCGCCGCAAAAGGGCTGGAGCGGCTCGCCCTGCTGCGCCATGGTGATGCTGTCGGCCCGCGCGCGCGAGGCGATCGAGCAGACGCAGAGCTCCAGCTTCTCGTGCGACCTCAAGAAGTGGATGCAGATCGCTGAGGGCTACGAGAAGGGCCAGCACGCCTACCACACCACCATGCCCACCGATGCGCTGGTGCGCCTGCGCGACGTGATGCTGGAAACGCGCGACTACGGCTTTGCCAAGGTGCGCGACGAGCAGATCGCACTCGGCGCCAAGGTGCGCGCGCTGCTGCAGGCGCGGGGCTTTCCCAGCGTGGCGGCTGCGGGCTACGAGGCACCGGGCGTGGTGGTGAGCTACACCACCGACCCCGGCATCCAGAGCGGCAAGAAGTTCGCCGAGGCGGGGCTGCAGACCGCCTCGGGCGTGCCGCTGCAATGCGGCGAGGGTGCGGACTTCCAGACCTTCCGCCTGGGCCTGTTCGGCCTGGAGAAGTGGCACAACGTGGACCGCACGGTGGGCCACCTGGCCGCGGCGCTGGACCAGGTCGCGCCGGCGCGCTGACTGCAGGCGGGCGGCGCAAAAGCGTCCATCTCCTACAACCGCGGGGTGGCGTGGGCCGCGGTGCGCGGCTATGCTTTCCCGCATGCATGCGTCCCCCCTGGAGCCTGGTGCGCAGGCCGCGGCTTCGGCCGAGCCGGCCGCGCTCGCGGGCCGTGCCTCCCAGCTGTCCCGGGCCAAGCGCCAGGCCACCGGCCTGCTGCTGGCAGTGGTCGTCGTCTTTGCGCTGACCTATTTCTTTCCACCCAGTCTGGGCGTGGCCTGCGTGCGCGCCGTGGCGGAGGCCGCCATGGTGGGCGCCCTGGCCGACTGGTTTGCGGTGTCGGCGCTGTTTCGGCGCATCCCGCTGCCGCTGGTGCAGCGCCACACCGACATCATTGCGCGCAACAAGGACCGCATCGGCGGCAACCTGGCGGTGTTCGTGCGCGACAAATTCCTGGACGCGCCTTCGCTCGTGACCATGATCCGCCGCCACGATCCGGCCAACATGCTGGCGCAGTGGCTCACGGCACCGGCCAACGCGCGCCTGCTGGGCAGGCAGGTGGCCAGGCTGGCGCTGACCGCGCTGGACACGGTGGAGGACGCGAAGATCCAGGCCTTCCTGAGCCAGGCCGCGCGCACGCTGGTGGGCAAGATCGACCTGTCGCGCTCCATGGCGTCGGCGCTTGGCGCGCTCACCTACCAGGGCCGGCACCAGGCGCTGCTGGACGACCTGCTGGAGCGCCTGGGCGGCATGGTGCGATCGGAGGACACGCGCGCCTTCGTGGCCGACACGCTGCTGCAGTGGATCAAGCGTGAGCATCCGCTCAAGCAGAAGGTGCTGCCCACCGATTGGCTCTCGGGCAAGGGCGCCTCGGCCATCACGCACGCCGTGGACACCCTGCTCAAGGCGGTGGCCGAGGACCCGCAGCACGAGCTGCGCGAGGCGCTGGACGGCGCCGTGCAGCGCCTCATCGCCCGCCTGCAGACCGACCCCGATTGGGCACGCCGCGGCGACGAGGTGCGCGGCTACCTGCAGAACGACGAGGTGCTGGGCCGCTATGTGCGCGATCTGTGGAGCGACCTGCGCCAGAAGCTGCGCGACGATCTGATGAACGAAGACTCGGCATTGTCCGCGCGCGTGGCCGACATGGGGCAGTGGCTGGGGCTGTCGCTCGCGGGTGATGCGGCGCTGCGCGTGCGCCTGAACGTGCGCCTGGAACTGTGGGCCGCCACCTTTGCGCCCGATGTGGCGCAGTCGGTGGCCGAACACATCCGCGCCACGGTGCAGCGCTGGGACGCGCAGGAGATGGCGCGGCTGGTGGAACTGCACATCGGCAGCGACCTGCAGTACATCCGCATCAACGGCACCGTGGTGGGCGGCTGCATCGGGCTGCTGCTGTTCGCCGTCTCGCACGCGGGCGCGTTGTGGGCGGCGGTGGCCGGGCCGTGAGTGCTATCTAATTAGTAGCTGCTAGCGCTTACTGGATAAGCGCTAAGCCCCGATTTTGCTTAGAACCGAAAATCCAGCGTTTGCGGCGTCCGGCCCACCTGCACGGTGCGGCTGTGGTTCTGGCCGGCGCCCTGTACCTCCACACGGTAGCTGCCCGCAGGCAGTTGCAGCAGGCACACGGGGCCGCCGGCGCGCAGTTGCATCGCGTCGCCCCCGCCTTGCGGGGTGATGCGCACGTCGACGTTGGCCTCGTAGGCGCCATCGGCACGCGCGAACAGCAGCGACAGGGGATAGTCCTTCATGGCTGCGCGCATGGCGGTGGATTCGTCGGTGCCGATGCCGCCGCACTAGTAGTGCAGCGCACCGGCCGTCTGCACGGGCGGCAGCACGGCCGGGCGGGGCGCGCTGTCGGCCTGCGCCTGCACGGCGCTGGCGCCGCTGGCCAACAGGGCACACAGACCCAGCGGCGCCAGACGGCGGGGAAGTCGAAACGGGAACGGGGACAACACGGGCATGGCGCACCTCCTTGTCAGGGGTAAAAGCGCCATGCTGGCACCTCGTTGCGCGCCGCGCTGTCAGCCCAGGGCGCGAGCGCGCGTGGTGGCCGTCAGAAGCGCGGCAGGTTGGCGTGGCTCATCTTGCCGTTGCGCACCAGCATCTTGCCGTACTCGGCGCAGCGGTTCAGCGTCGGGATCACCTTGCCGGGGTTGAGCAGGCCCTGCGGGTCGAACGCCTCCTTGAGCGCGAACATCTGCGCGTTCTCCTCCACGGTGAACTGCGCGCACATGGAGTTGAGCTTTTCCACCCCCACGCCGTGCTCGCCCGTCACGGTGCCGCCCATGGCCACGCTGGTTTCCAGAATGTCGGCGCCGAACAGCTCGCAGCGGTGGAGCTGGTCGGGGTCGTTGGCATCGAACAGGATCAGCGGGTGCAGGTTGCCGTCGCCCGCGTGGAATACGTTGCAGCAGCGCAGCTGGTACTTCTTTTCCATCTCCTGGATGGCGAGCAGGATGTCCGCCAGGCGCTTCCTCGGGATGGTGGAGTCCATGCACATGTAGTCGGGACTGATGCGGCCGCTGGCGGGGAAGGCGTTCTTGCGCCCGCTCCAAAAGCGCATGCGCTCTTCCTCGCTGGTGCTGACCGAGATGGCCGTGGCGCCCGAGCCACGCAGCACCTCGCTCATGCGCGCGATCTCTTCCTCCACCTCCTCGGGTGTGCCGTCGGACTCGCACAGCAGGATGGCCTCGGCCGTCAGGTCGTAGCCGGCCTTGACGAAGTCCTCCACGGCGGCGGTCATGGGCTTGTCCATCATCTCCAGGCCGGCCGGGATGATGCCGGCGGCGATCACCGCGGCCACGGCGTCGCCGGCTTTGCGCACGTCGTCAAAGCTGGCCATGATGCAGCGCGCCAACTGCGGCTTGGGCACCAGCTTGACGGTGACCTCCAGCGCCACGGCCAGCATGCCCTCGCTGCCGATCACGGCGGCCAGCAGGTCGTAGCCGGGCGCGTCCAGCGCCTCGGCTCCGAAGGTGATGGGCTCGCCCTCCATGGTGTAGCCGCGCACGCGCAGCACGTTGTGCACCGTCAGGCCGTACTTCAGGCAGTGCACGCCGCCGGAGTTCTCGGCCACGTTGCCGCCGATGGTGCAGGCGATCTGGCTGCTGGGGTCAGGGGCGTAATACAGGTTGTAGGGCGCGGCGGCCTCGCTGATGGCCAGGTTGCGCACGCCGCACTGCACGCGCGCCGTGCGGGCGACCGGGTCCAGGTCCAGGATGCGGTTGAACTTGGCCAGCGACAGCGTCACGCCCATGGCATGCGGCATGGCGCCGCCCGACAGGCCCGTCCCAGCGCCGCGCGCCACCACGGGCACGCCCAGGCGGTGGCAGGTCTTCAGCACGGCCTGCACTTCGCCTTCCGTCTCGGGCAGGCACACGACCAGCGGGCGCTGGCGGTAGGCCGTGAGGCCGTCGCATTCGTAAGGCGTGGTGTCCTCGGGCTGCCAGAGCAGCGCATGCTGTGGCACGCAGGCCGACAGGGCCTGCACGACCTCGGCCTGGCGCTGGGCGCGTTCGGTGGATGTGGGGCTGGGCATGGCGTGACTGTAGGCCATGGCGTGCGCGCGCGGCGTGAGTTTTCTTGCAGGCGGGCGTGAGCCGTGTTGCGCCAATTGCTGCGTTATTAATAGCTACTGGCGCTTGATGAATAAGCGCTAGAGCCTGATTTGGCTTGTAGAAATTGGCTTGCGCACGGCCGCGCCGCCTGCGGGGTTACCCCAGCGTGCGGCGCAGCCAGTCCGCGAAGGCCGCGCATTCCCAGCGGTCCATGGTGCCGGTGCGCCAGCACAGGTAGTGCGCGTAGGGGCTGGGGGCGTCGGTGTCGAACAGGCGTACCAGTGTGCCCTGGTCCAGCCAGGGCGCGGCGAGCTTGAGCCGTACCGGGGCCACGCCCATGCCCGCCGCGGCGGCGTCGCACATCAGGCCCACGTCGTTGAATTGCGAGCCTTCGTTGGGTTCGGCCCAGGCCAGGCCCACGGCTGCGAACCAGCTGCGCCAGGGCTCCAGCGGGCTGCGCAGCAGGGGCAGGCCTTCCAGGTCCTCGGGGCGCTCGAAGGGGCCATGCTCGCGCACGAATGCGGGCGAGGCCAGGGGCGTTAGCACGTCGCGTGCGATCTCCACATGCTCCATGTCGGCGTAGTGGCCGGGGCCGTAGCGCACGACGAGGTCCGCGTCCTCCGCCACCACGTCCAGCAGCGGGATGGAGACCTGCAGGGCCAGGTCGATCTCGGGGTAGGTTTCGGTGAACTGGCGCAGCCGCGGGATGAGCAAGGCGCGCGCGAAGGTGGGGGTGACCGCGATCTTCAGCCGGCGCTTGCCCGGCGCCACTGCCGTGCCTGGGAAGCGCTGCAGCGCGGTGAGCCCCTCGCGCACATGGGCCAGATAGGCGCTGCCGTCGGTGGTCAGGGAAAAGTCGGCCCGCCCGAACAGCCGCGTGCCCAGGATCTGCTCCAGCTGCTTGACGCGGTGGCTTACGGCGCTGGGGGTGACGCACAGCTCATCGGCCGTCTGCGTCACGCTGCGCAGGCGCGCCAGCGCCTCGAAGGTCAGCAGGCACTGGATGGGCGGGATGCGCCGCAGGCTGGCGGCGTCCAGGGCCGCCTTGGCCGCGATGGAAGGGGATTGCGTGGCCATGGCGGCGTGTGGGGCAAGGCGGGTTCAGCGGAAGACGACGGTCTTGTGGCCGTTGAGCAGCACGCGGTGCTCGCTGTGCCACTTCACGGCGCGCGCCAACACCTGGCTTTCGGTGTCCCGCCCGCGGGCGGTGAGATCTTCCACGGTATCCGTGTGATCCGCTCTTGTAACATCTTGTTCGATAATCGGCCCCTCGTCGAGGTCGGCCGTCACGTAGTGGGCGGTAGCGCCAATCAGCTTCACCCCGCGGTCATGCGCCTGGTAATAGGGCTTGGCACCCTTGAAGCTGGGCAGAAAGCTGTGGTGGATGTTGATCGCGCGGCCCGACAGCTTGGTGCACAGGTCGTTGGACAGCACTTGCATGTAGCGCGCCAGCACCACCAGTTCGGCCCCCTCGGCCTGGATGATCTCGTACTGCTTGGCCTCGGCCTGCGCCTTGGTGGCGGCGGTGACGGGGATGTGGTGGAAAGGGATGTTGTAGCTGGCCGCGAGTTGGTAGAAGTCGCGGTGGTTGCTGATGATGGCGCGGATGTCGATGGGCAGCAGACCGCTCTTGTAGCGAAACAGCAGGTCGTTGAGGCAGTGGCCTTCCTTGCTGACCATCAGCACGGTCTTCATGGCCGCGCTGGTGGCATGCAGGCTCCAGCGCATGCTGTGCTCTTCGGCAAAGGTGGCCAGTTCGGCCTTGAGGGTGGCTTCGTCGGTGGACTCGCATGCGAATTGCACGCGCATGAAGAAAAGGCCGGTGCCCTGGTCGTTGTACTGAGCGGCTTCCTCGATGTTGCCGCCGTGGTCCAGCAGGAAGCCGGAGACGGCGTGCACCAGCCCGAGCCGGTCGGGGCAGGACAGTGTCAGGATGTAGGAATGGGTCATATGCTGCGATTGTCGCAGCACGCGAGGCCCCTTCAGGAGTGTGGATTGCTGAGTAAAGGCGCGGGCCGCAGGCCCTCGTGGAGGCCCCTGCAGGGCCGCTGGATGTTGGCGCTGGCCGTTGTTGCCATGGGTGCGGCCTGGGCCTGGGCGGGTGCGGCCGCCTTGCAGTACCTGCCCCTGGAGCCGCAGGCGCTGCAGTCCCTGCTTCAGTACAAGAGCGGGCTGGACGCCGTGCTGGCGGGTGCTCTGCTGGGCTGGCTCCTGCTGCGCTGGCGCCGGGGCGGGAGCCGGCGCACCCTGGCGCGCCGGGTGGAGCAGGTGCTGCGCCACGCGCCCGTCGGCATGGCGCGGCTGAGCATGGACGGCCGCCTGGTGTGGGCCAATGAACGCCTGCGTGAATGGCTGGGCGTGGCGCCGCACGAGCCGCTGCCGCAGGTCGACTTCCGAACGCTGGTGCGCCCGCACGACAGCGATTGGGCGCAGCGGCAACTGCAGCGGCTGCGCGCCGGCGAGATCGACCATTACCAGGGCGAGCGCTGGTGCCGCAACCAGCGCGATGGATCGCAGCTGCCCGTGCTGTGCACCGTGAGCCATGTGCTGGCCCTGGAGAGCGAGCCCGACCATCTGGTGTGCGTGCTGCAGTCCCTGCGCGAAGTGCATGCCGCGCGCGACGCGCAGGCGCTTGTATCTTCCATCCAGACCGTCGCGGTAGAGTTTGACTGCCGTAAAGGTAGCCAGACCGGCCCGTGCAGTTTGGTAGCCGCTGGGGTGTTCGAGCCCGTCCCTGAGTACAGAACGCACGGCCACCGCGCTGGTCTTCATTGAGCCCGAACGGTTACGCGCGCCACCATTGAGCGCGCATGTACAAGCATGGGAGTTGAAGATCATGTCTGCTTTATCAGTGACGGTAGGTATCGACGTGGCCAGGGCACACGTCGATGTCTGTGTACTGGGCACCCACAGCGATGTCCAGCGGTTTGCCAACGATGTTGATGGCCACTGTGCGCTGGCTGCTGCCTTGCAGTCCATGGATGTGGGCCTGGTGGTGATGGAGGCCACCGGAGGTTACGAGGCGGCTCTGGCGTGCGCACTGCAGGCCGTGGGCTTGCACGTGGCGGTGGTCAATCCGCGCCATGCACGCGACTTTGCCAGGAGCATGGGCCGTCTGGCCAAGACCGATGCGGTGGACGCCCGCATGCTGGCCGAGTTGGCTGCGGTGCTGATGCGCCGCGATGACCTGGCACGCTTTCTTCGCCCTGTAGCCGATGAGCGCCAGCAGTGGCTCGCCGCCCTGGTCACGCGCAGGCGCCAGTTGCTGACCATGCTCAATTCCGAGCGCCAGCGGCTGCAAATTACGCCCCGTAAGTTGCACCCCAGCATCGAGGTCATCGTGGCAGCGATCAAGGCACAGCTCGATGATCTGGAGAGGCAGATGGTGGGCCATGTGCGCGAGCACTTCGGTGAGCTCGATGGGCTGCTGCAATCGACCAACGGCATCGGCCCGGTGGCCAGTGCAACGCTGATTGCCCAGTTGCCCGAGTTGGGCAGGCTCAACCGCCGCGAGATCGCCGCCCTGGCGGGCGTGGCGCCCGTGGCCAATGACTCGGGTAACAGGAAGGGGCGACGCAGGGTGCAGGGTGGGCGCTTTGAGATACGGCGTGTGCTGTACATGGCCACGCTGACTGCAGCGCGCTACAACCCGGTCATCCGGGCGTTCTACGAGCGTTTGAGGGCTGCGGGCAAACTGCCCAAGGTCGCCTTGGTGGCATGCATGCGCAAGCTGCTGACCACGCTCAACGCAATGGTCAGGACCGGCAAACCTTGGGACCCGTCGCTTCATCGTGCTTGACTTTGAAGACGGTTACTCAGCGAACAGCGCTGGCGCCTGGCGGCCACGGTGGTGGACAACACCATCGAAGGCGTGGTGGTCACCGATGCCGACGGCCGCATCCTCTCGGTCAACCCGGCCGTCACGCGGCTCATGGGCTATACCGAGGAAGAGTTGCTGGGCCAGAACCCGCGCGTGTTCAAGTCGGGGCGGCACGGACCGGCGTTCTACGAGGCCATGTGGGACACCATGCGCCAGACGGGCCACTGGCAGGGGGAGATATGGAACCGGCGCAAGAACGGCGAGGTGTTCCCGGAGCGCATGTCGCTCTCGGCCGTGCGCGGCGCGGACGGCGCGGTGACGCACTACGTGTGCATGTTCACCGACATCTCCGAGGAAAAGGCCCAGCACCAGCGCCTGGAGTTTCTGGCGCACTGCGACCCGCTGACCGGCCTGCCCAACCGCGCCTGGTTTGGCGAGCAGCTCGACAGCGCCGTGCGCCAGGCACAGGACAGCGGCGAGCTGATGGCCCTGCTGCTCCTGAACCTGGACCGCTTCAAGGACGTGAACGACAGCTACGGCCACGCCGTGGGCGACGAGGTGCTCAGGCACATCACCCGCCAGGTGGAGCAGAGCCTGCGCCCGGGCGATCTGCTGGGGCGGCTGGCCGGCGACGAGATCGCCGTGCTGGCCCGCCACCTGCGCCATGCGGACGGCGCGGCAGCCGTGGCGCGGCACCTGATCGCCGCGGCCAGTACGCCCTGGAGCACGCCCGATGGCATTGAGGTGGTGGTGGGCGTGAGCGTGGGCATCTGCATGTTCCCCGGGCATGCGCGGACCACCGAGGCGCTGCTGCAGGGCGCGCATTCCTCGGTGTACGGCGCCAAGGCCCGCGGGCGCGGCGCGTATTGCTTCTTTGACGAATCGCTCATTCAGGCCGCGCGCGAGCGCCTGGAGATCGAGGCGCGGCTGCGCGTGGCCCTGGCGCAGGGGCACCTGCGGCTGTACTACCAGCCGCAGGTATGCATCGCCACCGGCCGGATCATGGGGGCCGAGGCGCTGGTGCGCTGGCTGGACCCGCAGGAGGGCATGATCTCGCCCGCGCGCTTCATCCCCGTGGCCGAGACCTCGGGCGTGATCGGCCCGCTGGGCCAGTGGGTGATGCGCGCCGCCTGCGAGCAGGGCCAGCGCTGGCGCGCCGACGGCCTGCCGGAGATCCGCCTGGCCATCAACCTCTCGCCGCGCCAGTTCCAGTTGACCGACGTGGCCGCCTGCGCCGGCGAGGCGCTCAAGGCCAGCGGCTTCCCGGCCCGCTGCCTGGAGCTGGAGCTGACCGAGTCGGTGCTGGCCGAGCGGCCCGACGAGATCCGCGCCGTGCTGCAGCGGCTGCAGCAGCTGGGCGTGCGCATGGCGGTGGACGACTTCGGCACCGGCTATTCGTCCCTGGCGCACCTCAAGCGCTTTCCCATCGACGTGCTCAAGATCGATCAGGGCTTCATCCGCGACATTCCCCGCAGCGCCGACGACATGGCCATCAGCGCCGCCATCGTTGCCATGGGGCACAGCCTGGGGCTGTCGGTGCTGGCCGAGGGGGTGGAGACGCCGCAGCAGCTGGCGTTCCTGCGCGAGCGCGGCTGCGACGCCTACCAGGGCTACCTGTGCAGCCGCCCCTTGCCGGTGGAGGAGTTCGCCCGGCTGCTGCAGGCGCACAACGGCATGGCGGGCTGAGCGAGCGCGGGCTGGGGCCAGCGTCCGCTACGGCGCGGGCGGCGGGCCGGGCCAGCGCTCGCGCAGCTCCGCGCACGGGTCGTGGGGCGTCAGCGCCGGTGTGCGGTGGACGTAATCCGCTTCGCTTTCAATAGCTGCTCGCGCTTGTCCCGCTTGGGCTATTGCCACTTTTGACGTGAAATCACTCGGCAGCCACGTGGGCACGCCCAGGCTGCGCTGCACATGGCCGAAGCCCGCCACCAGCAATACCGTGCGGCCGGGGCGGTGGGCGGCCTGCACGGCGCGCGCCATGCGGGCGTCCCGCGCCAACTGGATGCGCACCATGGGCATCAGCCGCTGCGCCGGCACCAGGCCGCAGTGGCCCTCCTCGATCGCGGTGCGCTGGCGCGCCAGCGCGGCGGGAGGCAGGTGCGTGTCCAGCGCGGTGTCGCGCATGGCTTGCGGCATCTGGCTGCGCGGCAGGTTACCGCCGCGCACCGGCACGCCCGCGGCCACGGCAGCCATCACCACCGGCGCATAGCGGTCCCAGGGCCAGGCCTGTTCATCCCATTGCAGCGCGGCGCGCACCTGGGCAGCGTCCGCGTCCGGCGGCAGGCCATCGGTGCCCGCGCCTTCGGGCGCCATCTCCAACACCAGGGCCGCAAGGCGCTGGCGCGCGGCGAGCCACTGGACCGTGTGCCGCTGCCACTGTTGGTGGGCGGCGGCATCATGCTGCTCGCCCAGCAGCAGGGCGTCCACGGGCGGCCAGCGCTCCAGTTGGGCGTCCCAGGCGGCGTTGCCCGCGGTGGTTGGTGCCGACTGCTCCAGAAGTGTGGTACAGCCGGCGGCGAATGCCAGAGCCAGCGTGGCGAACAGAAAGCGGTACAGCGGTAGGGTTGGCATGCCCAATGGTAGGACGTGGCGGCATTGCAACCGGGCGTAAATGCGACTTGCATGAGGAGCGCTTTGGGCCGTAATTTGCGGCGGGCCGCGCCACGGGCGGCTGGCGTGCTACAGGAAACGGAGAGCGCAACTAGGCTGCACGGCCGCGTGACCGCCGAGGCGACAACGACTTCGCAGGGTCTTCATGTAAGGTTCGCGGCGAAGCGTCCCGCGCGGTGTGAAAATCGAGAATTGCCGCCGCGCTTGGGTCGCGGCGTGCACGTCAGTTAGATCCTTTCGGAGCCCCTTCCATGCAGCGTGAAATCACCGACCTTGCCCCCGCCCTGTCTACACAACCCATCAGCATGGATGTGCTGAAGGAGAAATACTTCAAAGACGGCGAGAGCGATGTCGAGGATCTATTCCGCCGCGTGGCGCGGGCGTTGGCCTCGGTCGAGCGCGAGGACATGCGCCAGGCCCTGGAGGCGCGCTTCCTGGACAACCTGCGTGCCGGCGCCATCGGGGCGGGGCGCATCATGAGCGCTGCCGGCACCGACATCCAGGCCACCCTCATCAACTGCTTCGTGCAGCCCGTGGGCGACTGCATCCAGGGCGTGGACGATGCGGGCTACCCCGGCATCTACGAGGCCTTGCGCGAGGCCGCCGAGACCATGCGCCGCGGCGGCGGCGTGGGCTACGACTTCTCGCGCATCCGCCCGCGCGGCGCCATGGTCAAGGGCACGGCGTCCATGGCCTCGGGGCCGTGCAGCTACATCAACGTGTTCGACCAGTCCTGCTCCACCGTGGAGAGCGCGGGCGCGCGCCGCGGCGCGCAGATGGGTGTGCTGCGCATCGACCACCCGGACGTGCTGGACTTCATCACCGCCAAGCGCACGCCCGGGCGCTGGAACAACTTCAACGTCTCGGTGGGCGTGCCCGACGCCTTCATGCAGGCCGTGGAGCAGGACCGCGAATGGGAGCTGGTGCACAGCGCTGCTCCGGGCGCCGAACTGCTCAAGGAGGGCGCGCGCCAGCGCGCCGACGGCCAGTGGATTTACCGCACGGTGCGCGCGCGCGAACTGTGGGACACCATCATGAAGTCGGCCTACGACTTCGCCGAGCCCGGCATCCTGTTCCTGGACCAGATCAACACCGACAACAACCTGCACTACACCGAGACCATCCAGGCCACCAACCCCTGCGGCGAGCAGCCGCTGCCGCCCTATGGCTGCTGCGACCTGGGGCCCATCATCCTCACGCGCTTCGTGCGCAACCCCTTCGGCCTGCATGGCGAGGCGTCGTTCGACTTCGACGCCTTCGAGCAGGCCGTGGCGACCCAGGTGCGGGCGCTCGACAATGTGCTCGACGTCACCTTCTGGCCGCTGCCGCAGCAGCAGGCCGAGGCCGCGGCCAAGCGCCGCATCGGCGTGGGCTTCACCGGCATGGGCAACACCCTGGCCATGCTGTGCAAGCGCTACGACCGCCAGGACGGGCGCGACATGGCCGTGAAGATCGCCGAGCGCATGCGCAACGCCGCCTACCGCGCCTCCGTGGAGCTGGCCAAGGAAAAGGGCGCCTTCCCCAAGTTCCAGGCCGACGGCTACCTGGCCAAGGGCACCTTCGCCAGCCGCCTGCCCGAGGACATCCAGAAGCAGATTCGTAAGCACGGCATCCGCAACAGCCACCTGCTGTCCATCGCGCCTACGGGCACGGTGAGCCTGGCTTTCGCGGACAACGCCTCCAACGGCATCGAGCCGCCGTTCTCCTGGACCTACACGCGCAGGAAACGCGAGGCCGACGGCAGCAAGAGCGAATACGTGGTCGAGGACTACGCCTGGCGCTTGTACAAGACGCTGGGCGGCGACGTGAACCAGCTGCCCGCGTACTTCGTGAGCGCCATGGACATGGCCGCCGCCGACCATGTGGCCATGATGGAGGCCGTGCAGCCCTATGTGGACACGGCCATCTCCAAGACCGTGAACGTGCCCGAGGACTACCCCTACGCCGACTTCAAGGGCCTGTACATGCAGGCGTGGCACTCGCGCCTGAAGGGCCTGGCCACCTACCGCCCGAACAGCATCCTGGGGGCGGTGCTGGAGGTGCCTGCCGCCGAGGCCAAGCCCGCCAAGGGCGAGCCCGCGCCCGAGCCGGCCCAGCCCGTCGACCCGATGCGCATCGTGATCGAAAGTCGGCCCAAGGGCGGCCTGTCGGCGGTGGCCGAGAAGATCGAGTACTGGACGCAGGAAGGCCAGAAGCGCCTGTACCTCATCGTCTCCTTCCTGCCCGTGCCCGACGGGCGCGGCGGCACGGTGGACCGCGCCATCGAGTTCTTCATGCCCGTGGGCCAGAACAGCGAGTCGCAGCAGTGGATCACCTCCAGCATGCGCCTGCTGTCGCTGGCCGCGCGCGGCGGCTTCCTGGAGCGCGCGCTGTCCGACATGCGCAAGGTGGCCTGGGACCGCGGCCCCGTGCGTCTGGGCACCTACCAGCGCGCCGACGGCGCCCAGGTGCCGCTGTGGCACGACTCGGAGGTGGCCGCCGTCGCCTATGCGGTGCAGAACATACTGGCGCGCCGCGCCGATGCGCCGCAGCAGCAGGTGCTGCCGCTGGACGAGCCCGACATGCCCGCCGGCATGCCACCCGCCATGGCCGGCAAGAAATGCCAGGAATGCGGCGCCCACGCCGTGATCCGCAAGGACGGCTGCGACTACTGCACCCAGTGCGGCGCCCTGGGCAGCTGCGGCTGACCTCGTGCACGACCCCGCGCGGCGGCAAGGCGCGGATGCTATTCAAAAGATAGCTATTTGCGCCTGCTGCATACGCCGTAAGGTCTGATTTGACCAGTGGCGGCATAGCCCGCATGGATGGCATGGGCGGCCTGATGATGGTCAAGACGCCCCGCGGCCAGACGCCTACACTCGCGCCATGCGCAAGAAACCCACGCTGTCGACCAAGCTGCTGGCCATGGGCACGGTGTTCCTGCTCGTGGCCCTGGCCTCCATCGGCTTCACGCTGTGGGTCACCTGGCAGCTCGAGGGCGGCGCAGCGGCCGTCAATGAGGCGGGCCGCCTGCGCATGAACATGCTGCGCATGATCCTGGCGCAGCAGAACGAATCGCCCCAGGAATTCGCGCGGCTGAAGCAGCGCTTCAACGACGGGCTGGAGCTGCTGCGCACCGGGGACCCCGCGCGCCCCCTGTTCGTGCCCTGGAACGACGAGACCCGCACGCAGTACGAGCACATCCGCTCGCAATGGCTTTTGCTGCAGCAGGAATGGAAGATGTCCCTGCCGCAGGAGAGCGGCGCCGCCGCCGTGGCGCGCGGCGACGCCTTCGTGAGCGAGATCGACGGCTTCGTGCAGGCCATCGAGGTGCGCATCATGCGCTGGACCGCGGTGCTGCACCTGTTCCACCTGTTTCTCGTGGCCCTGGCCATAGGTTCGGCCGTGGCCTTCATGGCGCTGAGCTATCTGCTGGTGCTCAATCCCGTGACGCGGCTGCAGCAGGCGCTTGGCCGCGTGCGCCAGGGCGACCTGGGCACGCGCCTGGAGGTGGAGACGGAGGACGAGTTCGGCCAGCTGGCGGCCGGCTTCAACCTCATGGCGCATGCGCTGCAGGCCTCGCACGAGGGCCTGGAGCGCAAGGTGCGCGAGAAGACCGCCACCATCGAGGTGCGCAACCAGCGCCTGTCCGCGCTCTACGCCGTGAGCGCGCTGGCGGGCGAGGCCGGCAGCCTGGAGGCCCTGGCCCAGGGCTTCGTGCAGCAGATCCGCAGCGTGGCCGGCTGCGATGCCGCCGCGCTGCGCTGGTCGGACGAGGCCAACCAGCGCTACGTGCTGCTGGCCGCCGACGGCCTGCCCAAGTCCCTGGCTGAGGAGGAGCACTGCCTGAACACCGGCACCTGCGAATGCGGCCAGGCGCAGGAACGGGCGCGCATGCGCGTGATCCCCATCGTCCCGGCGGGAAGGCTGCAGCTGCCGCACTGCCGCGAGGCCGGCTACGAGACCGTGGTCAGCATCCCCGTGCAGCTGCACCAGCGGCTGCTGGGCGAGGTGACGCTGTTCTTCCGCACCACGCTGGACCTGTCCGAGGACATGCGCGAGCTGCTGTCCACCATGGCGCGGCATCTGGCGAGTTCCATGGAGGGGCTGCGCGCCACGGCGCTCGAACGCGAGGCCGCCGTGGCCGAGGAGCGCAGCCTGATCGCGCGCGAGCTGCACGACTCGATCGCCCAGTCGCTGGCCTTTCTCAAGATCCAGACCCAGCTGCTGCGCGACGCCGTGGCCAAGGGCAACACCGAGGCCCGCGACCGCAGCATGGCCGAGCTCGACGTGGGCGTGCGCGAGTGCTATGCCGACGTGCGCGAGCTGCTGGTGCACTTTCGCACGCGCACCCAGGACGAGGACATCGAGGAGGCGCTGCGCGCCACGCTCTCCAAGTTCGAGCACCAGACGGGCGTGGCCACGGCGCTGTCCATGTCGGGCCAGGGCCTGCCGCTGGCGCCCGACGTGCAGATCCAGGTGCTGCACATCGTGCAGGAAGCGCTGTCGAACGTGCGCAAGCACGCCGGCGCGCGCCACGTGCAGCTGCGCGTGCAGCGCCACCCCTGGCGCTTCGAGGTGCAGGACGACGGCAGCGGCTTCGACCCCCAGGCCGTCCCGCCCGATTCGCTGCACGTGGGCCTAGGCATCATGCGCGAGCGTGCCCAGCGCATCGGCGCCAGCCTGCGGCTCGAATCCCGCGCGGGCGGCGGCGGCACCTGCGTGACTTTGGAACTGCCCGCGGCCGGCGTGGACGAGCGCCTGCCGGACGCCATCACCACCCCATTCATCGCTGCCGCATGACCGCCACCCCCATCACGCTGTTCCTGATCGACGACCACACGCTGCTGCGCCGCGGGCTGGTGGCCCTGCTGTCGCAGTACGGCGACCTGTGCGTGGTGGGCGAGGCGGGCGACGCCGCCGAGGCCCTGCGCCTGCTGCCGCAGCTGCGGCCCGACGTGATCCTGCTGGACAACCACCTGCCCGGCGTGCGCGGCGTGGATGCCATCGCCGGGCTGCGCGAGGCCTCGCAGGGCAGCCGCGTGATCATGCTCACCGTGAGCGAGGACGGCGAGGACCTGGGCGCGGCGCTGCGCCACGGCGCCCAGGGCTATCTGCTCAAGACCATCGACGGCGATCTGCTGGCCCAGGCCATACGCCGCGCCGCGCGCGGCGAGCCCGTGGTCAGCCCCGAGATGATGGGCAAGCTGGTGGCGGCCTTCCAGTCCCAGGGCGCGCCCGAGCCCGACCCCGGGCCCATGCCCCAGGAAGACCCGGCCCCGCAGCTGTCGCCGCGCGAGCAGGAGGTGCTGCGCGAGATCGCCCGGGGCGCGAGCAACAAGGAAATCGCGCGCCAGCTTTCTATCGCCGAGACCACGGTGAAGATCCACGTGCAGCACATCCTGCGCAAGCTGGGCCTGACCTCGCGCGTGCAGGCGGCGGTCTACGCCTCGGACCGGCAACGCGCCGAATAGCTCGCGCATCGGGCTCCTGTTCTTCTGTTTTGATAGCTGCCGGCGCTTGATGTACAAGCGGTGGGGCCCGTTTTTCCTTAAACCCCACGAGAAGGGCATAGTTCTTTCGGAGTAGGACGCGGGCGCGGGCCATCGTTCTTTTGCAGCGGCCCGAGCCTTCCACCGAAGTATGGGAAAACCCTAGCAGCTGCGCGAACATCCATGCACACACCAAGAGAGGACTATTGCATGGCATCCGCGTCGCACCCTGCGGCACAAGACTCCCGCCGCAACCGCCAGGCCTGGTCGGTGCTCATCGTGAGCACCCTGGCCTTCACCGTCTGCTTCATGGTCTGGATGATGTTCGGCGTCATCGGCATCCCGATCAAGAAGATGCTGAACCTCAACGCCACCCAGTTCGGCCTGCTCACGGCCATGCCCGTGCTCACGGGCTCGCTGGTGCGCGTGCCGCTGGGCATCTGGACCGACCGCTACGGCGGGCGCATCGTGATGGCGCTGCTCATGGCTGCCACCGTTCCCGCCATCTGGTTCATGGGTTCGGCCACCGAGTACTGGCACTTCCTCGTGATCGGCCTGTTCGTGGGCCTGGCCGGGGGCTCGTTCTCTGTCGGCACGCCCTACGTGGCGCGCTGGTTCCCCAGGCAGCGCCAGGGCATGGCCATGGGCGTGTACGGCGCGGGCAACTCGGGCGCGGCCGTCAACAAGTTCGTGGCGCCCGTGATCCTGGTGGCCTTCGGCTGGGCCGCCGTGCCGCACGTCTACGCGGCCATCATGCTGGGCACGCTGGTGCTGTTCTGGCTCTTCAGCTACAGCGACCCGGCCCATCTGGTGCCGAGCCACGTGAAGTTCTCCGACCAGCTCAAGGCGCTCAAGGACCCGAAGGTGCTCAAGTACTGCCAGTACTACAGCATCGTGTTCGGCGGCTACGTGGCCCTGTCGCTGTGGATGGTGCAGTACTACGTGGGCGAATACGGCCTGGACATCCGCGTGGCGGCGCTGCTGGCCGCCTGCTTCTCGCTGCCGGGCGGCGTGCTGCGCGCCATCGGCGGCGTGCTGTCCGACAAGTTCGGGGCGCACTCCGTGACCTGGTGGGTGATGTGGGTGAGCTGGATCTGCCTGTTCCTGCTGTCCTACCCGCAGACCGACTTCACCATCCAGACCGTCAACGGACCCATCACCCTGCACGTCGGCTTGAACGTATACATGTTCACCGCGCTGTTGTTCGTCCTGGGCATCGCTTGGGCTTTCGGCAAGGCCAGCGTGTTCAAGTACATCAGCGACGACTACCCCAAGAACATCGGCGCCATCAGCGGCATCGTGGGCCTGGCGGGCGGCATGGGCGGCTTCATCCTGCCCATCCTGTTCGGCATGCTCATGGACTGGACGGGCATCCGCTCCAGTGCCTTCATGCTGATGTACGGCGTGGTATGGGTTTCGTTGATCTGGATGTATTTCACCGAGGTGCGCCGCACCGACGTGATGAAGTCTCACAACGCCGCCCCGGCTGCCCACTGATCCCCACCGGAAATCCCACATGTCCACCAACACCGTTTCGCAAGGCAGCGGCCGCAAAGGCCGGGTGCTCACGCTCTGGACCCCCGAGGACAAGTCCTTCTGGGCGCGAGAGGGCGAGGCTGTCGCCAAGATCAATCTCTGGATCTCGGTGCCCGCACTGTTCCTGGCCTTCGCCATCTGGCAGGTCTGGAGTGTGGTCGCCGTGAACTTGCCGGCGCTGGGTTTCAAGTATTCGACCAACCAGCTGTTCTGGCTGGCTGCCGCCCCGGCGTTGTCCGGCGCCACGCTGCGTATCTTCTATTCCTTCATGGTGCCCATCTTCGGCGGCCGCCGCTGGACTGCGCTGTCCACCGCGTCGCTGCTGATCCCCGCCATCGGCATCGGCTATGCGGTGCAGGACAACACCACCAGCTACCCCACCATGCTTTTGTTGGCGCTGCTGTGCGGCCTGGGCGGCGGCAACTTCAGCTCCAGCATGGCCAACATCAGCTTCTTCTTCCCGAAGGAGCGCAAGGGTTCCGCGCTGGGTGTGAACGCCGGCCTGGGCAACCTGGGGGTGTCGGTGGTGCAGTTCCTGAGCCCGCTGGTCATTACGGCAGGCATCTTCGGTATCTTTGGCGGGGAGCCCCAGACCATCGTGAAGAATGGCCAGGAGCAGATGGTGTGGGCGCAGAACGCCGCCTTCATCTGGGTGCCCTGGATCGCACTGGCCGCGGTGGCGGCGTGGTTCGGCATGAACGACATTGCCGATGCGCGTGCCAGCTTCGCCGCGCAGGCGGCCATCTTCAAGCGCAAGCACAACTGGATCATGTGCGTGCTGTACCTGGGCACCTTCGGTTCGTTCATCGGATTTGCCGCAGGCTTTCCGCTGCTGATCAAGGCGCTCTTCCCTGAAGTCAACCCCCTGGCCTACGCCTGGCTGGGTCCGCTGGTGGGCGCCGTGGTGCGTCCGCTCGGTGGCTGGTTGGCCGACAAGGTGGGCGGTGCCCGGGTCACGGTCTGGAGCTTCCTCGTCATGGCGCTGGCCGTGGTGGGTGTTCTGTTTTTCCTGCCCAAGGGCTCGGGCGGTTTTGCGCTGCCCTTTGGCCCGGCTGAAGGCAGCTTCACGGGCTTTTTCCTGATGTTCCTGGTGCTCTTCTTCACCACCGGCATCGGCAACGGCTCCACCTTCCGCATGATCCCCGTGATATTTCTGACCCAGAAGCTGCGCGAGTTGCGCACCGATGACGAAGCATCGCGCGCCCAAGCCATCAAGGATGGCAACACCGAAGGCGCGGCCGCGGTGGGCTTCGCCGGAGCGCTGGGCGCCTACGGGGGCTTTTTCATTCCCAAGAGCTATGGCAGCTCCATCGCCGCGACGGGCGGTCCCGAATTCGCGCTGTGGATGTTTGCCGTTTTCTATGTTCTCTGCATCATCATCACTTGGTGGTACTACTCTCGCAAGCATGCAGAGATGCCCTGCTGAGCCACGCCACTACAACGATTTCCAAGGAGTCCCACGATGAGCCATTTCCTAGACCGTCTCTCGTACTTTGCGCAGCCGCGCGAAACCTTCTCGCAGGGCCACGGCCAGACCAACGGCGAAGACCGTACATGGGAAGACGCCTATCGCGACCGCTGGGCGCACGACAAGATCGTGCGCTCCACCCACGGTGTGAACTGCACGGGCAGTTGCTCATGGAAGATCTACGTCAAGGGCGGCATCGTCACGTGGGAAACGCAGCAGACCGACTACCCGCGCACGCGCCCCGATCTGCCCAACCATGAGCCGCGTGGCTGCGCGCGCGGCGCCAGCTACAGCTGGTACCTGTACAGCGCCAACCGCGTGAAGTACCCCATGGTGCGTGGCCGCCTGCTCAAGCACTGGCGTGCCGCACTGGCCATCGCCAAGAGCCCCGTGGACGCCTGGGCTGCCATCGTCGAGAACGACAGCGCGCGCCGCGAATGGCAGAAGCAGCGCGGCCTGGGCGGCTTCGTGCGCAGCACCTGGGACGAGGTCAACCAGATGATCGCTGCGGCGAACGTCTACACCATCAAGAAGCACGGACCGGACCGCATCATCGGCTTCTCGCCGATCCCGGCCATGTCGATGATCTCGTACGCTGCCGGCAGCCGCTACCTGAACCTGATCGGCGGCGTGCCGATGAGCTTTTACGACTGGTACTGTGACCTGCCGCCGTCCAGCCCGCAGGTGTGGGGCGAGCAGACCGACGTGCCCGAGTCGGCCGATTGGTACAACTCCAACTTCATCATCGCCTGGGGCTCCAACGTGCCCCAGACGCGCACACCCGATGCGCACTTCTTCACCGAAGTGCGTTACAAGGGCGCAAAGGTCGTGGCCGTGACGCCCGACTATTCCGAGGTGGCCAAGCTGGCCGACCTGTGGCTGCACCCCAAGCAGGGCACCGATGCCGCCGTGGCCATGGCCATGGGCCACGTGATCCTCAAGGAGTTCTACTTCAAGGATGGAGGCAAGGGGCGCTCGGCGTATTTCGACGACTACGCACGCCGCTACACCGACCTGCCGTTGCTGGTGGTGCTCAATGAAAAGCAGCTGCCCGACGGCCGCACGGTGATGGTGCCCGGCCGCTACGTGCGCGCCAGCGACTTTGCGGACAAGCTGGGCCAGACCAACCACCCCGACTGGAAGACCGTGGCCTACGGTACCGACGGCAAGGTGGCGCTGCCCAATGGCTCCATCGGCTTCCGCTGGGGCAAGGACGGCCGTGACGACCAGGGCCTGTGGAACCTGGAGTCCAAGGAGGCGCGCACGGGCAACGACGTGCAGCTCAAGCTGTCGGTGCTGGAAGACGGGGCGCAAGAGCACCAGGTGACCGATGTCGCCTTCCCGTACTTCGGCGGCATCGAGACCCCCAACTTCGAGGCCAACGACCAGGGCGGCGACGTGATCGTGCGCCGCGTGCCCATCACCCACCTCGACCTGCAGGGCGAGGGCGTGCAGGGCCGCGTGGCCGTGGCCACGGTGTTCGACCTGCAGGTGGCCAACTACGGCATCCTGCGCGGCCTGCAGGGCGAGGAGAAGGACGGAGGCTACGACGCCAACGCCCCCTATACCCCGGCGTGGCAGGAGAGCATTACCGGCGTGCCGCGCGACCAGGTGATCGCCATCGCGCGCCAGTTTGCCGACAACGCCGACAAGACCCACGGCAAGTCCATGGTGATCATCGGCGCGGCCATGAACCACTGGTACCACTGCGACATGAACTACCGCGGCATCATCAACATGCTGATGATGTGCGGCTGTATCGGCCAGAGCGGCGGCGGATGGTCGCACTACGTGGGCCAGGAAAAGCTGCGCCCGCAGACGGGCTGGACCGCGCTGGCCTTCGCGCTGGACTGGATCCGCCCGCCGCGCCAGCAGAACTCCACCAGCTTCTTCTATGCCCACACCGACCAGTGGCGCTACGAGAAACTGGGCGTCGAGGAAGTGCTATCGCCCCTGGCGGATGCCAAGGCCTACCAGGGATCGATGATCGATTTCAACGTGCGCTCCGAGCGCATGGGCTGGTTGCCCAGCGCGCCGCAGCTGCAGACCAACCCGCTGCAAGTGGTGCGGGATGCCGCCGCCAAGGGGATGGACGCCAAGGACTACGTGGTGCAGTCGCTCAAGAACGGCTCGCTCACGCTGAGCTGCGAGGATCCCGACAACCCGATGAACTGGCCGCGCAACATGTTCGTGTGGCGTTCCAACATCCTGGGCTCGTCGGGCAAGGGGCATGAGTACTTCCTCAAGCACCTGCTGGGCACCACCAACGGCGTGCAGGGCAAGGACCTGGGCAAGGACGAGGCCAAGCCCACCGAGGTGAAGTGGCATGCCCAGGCGCCCGAAGGCAAGCTGGACCTGCTGGTGACATTGGACTTCCGCATGAGCACGACTTGCCTGTATTCGGACATCGTGCTGCCCACGGCGACGTGGTACGAGAAGAACGATCTCAACACCAGCGACATGCACCCCTTCATCCACCCGCTGTCGGCAGCCGTCGACCCGGCGTGGCAGTCGCGCAGCGACTGGGAGATCTACAAGGGCTTCGCCAAGGCCTTCAGCGAAGTCTGCGTGGGCCACCTGGGCGTGGAAAAGGAAGTCGTACTCACGCCGATCATGCACGACACCCCGGCCGAGCTGGCACAGCCCTACGGCGTGAAGGACTGGAAGCGCGGCGAGTGCGACCTGATCCCCGGCGTGACCGCTCCGCAGGTGACGGTGGTCGAGCGCGACTACCCCAACACCTACAAGCGCTTCACGGCCCTGGGCCCGCTGATGGACAAGGTCGGCAACGGCGGCAAGGGCATTGCCTGGAACACCGAGACCGAAGTGGCGCAGCTGGGCGACCTCAACGGCCGCGTGCGCGAGGAAGGCGTCACGCAGGGCCGTCCGCGCATCGTGAGCGATATTGACGCCACCGAAGTGGTGATGATGCTCGCCCCCGAGACCAACGGCCACGTGGCCTGCAAGGCCTGGGAGGCCCTGGGCAAGCAGACCGGACGCGAACACGTGCACCTGGCGCTGCACCGCGAGGACGAGAAGATCCGTTTCCGCGACATCCAGGCGCAGCCGCGCAAGATCATCAGCTCGCCCACATGGAGCGGGCTGGAGAGCGAGAAGGTCAGCTACAACGCCGGCTACACCAACGTGCATGAGCTGATCCCATGGCGCACCCTCACCGGTCGCCAGCAGTTCTACCAGGACCACCCCTGGATGCGCGACTTTGGCGAGGGCTTCGTGAGCTACCGTCCGCCGGTGCACCTGAAGGCACTGCACGAGGTCGAGGGCAAGATGCCCAACGGCAATCCCGAGATCGCGCTGAACTTCATCACGCCGCACCAGAAGTGGGGCATCCACAGCACGTACAGCGACAACCTGCACATGCTCACGCTCAACCGCGGCGGCCCGGTGATCTGGCTCAGCGAGGACGACGCCAAGCGCGGCGGCATCGTGGACAACGACTGGGTGGAGCTGTTCAACGCCAACGGCGCCATTGCGGCCCGTGCGGTGGTCAGCCAGCGCGTGAACCCGGGCATGGTGCTCATGTACCACGCGCAGGAAAAGATCATCAACACCCCCGGCTCGGAGATCACGGGCACGCGCGGCGGTATCCACAACTCCGTCACGCGCGTGGTGCTGAAGCCCACGCACATGATCGGCGGGTACGCGCAGTACAGCTACGGCTTCAACTATTACGGGACCATCGGCACCAACCGCGACGAGTTCGTGCTGGTGCGCAAGATGCGCCGCGTCGACTGGATGGACGACGAGGCATCCACCAGCGCCGCCCACGCCTGAGCGACAAGGAGAGACACGATGAAAATTCGCGCACAAATCGGCATGGTGCTGAACCTGGACAAGTGCATCGGTTGCCACACCTGTTCCGTCACCTGCAAGAACGTCTGGACCAGCCGTCCCGGCGTGGAATACGCCTGGTTCAACAACGTCGAGACCAAACCCGGCATCGGCTACCCCAAGGAATGGGAAAACCAGGACAAGTGGAACGGCGGCTGGGTGCGCAACCCGGACGGCTCCATCGCCCCCCGCCAGGGCGGCAAGTGGAAGCTGCTGATGCGCATCTTCGCCAATCCCAACCTGCCGCAGATCGACGACTACTACGAGCCCTTCACCTTCGACTACGACCACCTGCAGTCGGCCCCCGAGATGAAAGCCGCGCCCACGGCGCGCCCGCGCAGCCTGATCACGGGCCAGCGCATGGAGAAGATCGAATGGGGCCCGAACTGGGAGGAAATCCTGGGCGGCGAGTTCTCCAAGCGCAGCGCCGACGTGAACTTCGAGCAGGTCCAGAAGGACATGTACGGCCAGTTCGAGAACACCTTCATGATGTACCTGCCGCGCCTGTGCGAGCACTGCCTGAACCCGGCGTGCGTGGCATCGTGCCCCTCGGGCTCGATCTACAAGCGCGAGGAAGACGGCATCGTGCTGATCGACCAGGACAAGTGCCGGGGCTGGCGCATGTGCGTATCGGGCTGCCCCTACAAGAAGATCTACTACAACTGGCAGACCGGCAAGGCCGAGAAGTGCATTTTCTGCTACCCGCGCATCGAGGCGGGGCAGCCCACGGTGTGCTCCGAGACCTGCGTGGGCCGCATCCGCTACCTGGGCGTGCTGCTGTATGACGCCGACCGCATCCAGGAAGCCGCCAGCGTGGAGCGCGACCGCGACCTGTACCAGGCGCAGCTCGACATCTTCCTGGACCCGAACGACCCCGATGTGATCCGCCAGGCCCGCATCGACGGCATTCCGGACAGCTGGATGGACGCCGCCCGCAACAGCCCGGTCTACAAGATGGCCGTGCAATGGAAGGTGGCCCTGCCGCTGCACCCCGAGTACCGCACGCTGCCCATGGTCTGGTATGTACCGCCCCTGTCGCCCATCACGGCCGCTGCCAATGCCGGCCATGTGGGCGTGAATGGCGAGATCCCCGACGTGTCGCAGCTGCGCATTCCTGTGCAGTACCTGGCCAACCTGCTCACCGCCGGTGACACCGGGCCCGTGGTGCGGGCGCTGGAGCGCATGCTGGCCATGCGCACCTACCAGCGCGACAAGCATGTGGAGCAGCGCCAGAACCTGTCGGTGCTCAAGCAGGCGGGCCTGTCGATGGCGGAGGTGGAAGAGATGTACCACGTCATGGCGATTGCCAACTACGAGGACCGCTTTGTCATACCA
Source organism: Diaphorobacter sp. LR2014-1 (assembly GCF_002916785.1). Taxonomy (NCBI): domain Bacteria; kingdom Pseudomonadati; phylum Pseudomonadota; class Betaproteobacteria; order Burkholderiales; family Comamonadaceae; genus Diaphorobacter; species Diaphorobacter sp. LR2014-1. The sequence goes on from NZ_MTBE01000013.1 coordinate 40,599, forward strand.
TCGGCCCACCGCGAGTACGCCGAGAACGCTTTTGACATCCGGGGCGGCTGCGGTTTCTCGTTTGGCAACGGCTGCTCCGACGGCTCCACGGACGTGAGCATGTTCGGTGGCAAGAAGCGACGCACCATCCCCATCAAGGCCACGGTCTGAGGCGAAAGGAAGAACTGCCATGTTCCAGAAAACGCCTGAATCCCTGCGCCTGACGCTGCGTGCGCTGGCGCACCTGCTGGGCTATCCCGATGCCGCGCTGCGTGCGAACGCGCCGGCACTGCTGGACGCGTTGCGGCTGGAGCGCGCCCTGCCCGAGGCGCGCATGCAGGAGATCGAAGCCCTGTGCCGCCAACTGTGTGCCATGGAGCCCTACGAGGCCGAGGCGCGCTACGTCGACACCTTCGACCGCGGCCGCCAGACCTCGCTGCACCTGTTCGAGCACGTGCACGGCGACTCGCGCGAGCGCGGCCCCGCGCTCATCGACCTGATGCAGACCTACGAGAAGGCGGGCCTGCAGTTCGATGCGCAGGAACTGCCCGACCATCTGGCGGTGGTGCTGGAGTTCGCCTCCACCCAGCCGCCGGCCGTGGCGCGCGAATTCCTCGGCGAGATGGCGCACATCCTCAATGCGCTGTTCACCGCGCTGACCAGCAAGGGCAACCCCTACGCCTGCGTGATCGCGGCGGTGCTCGAAGTCGCCGGCCAGCGCGTGCAGGCCGTCGCCATCGCGCCCGAGCCGGGCCTGGACGACGCCTGGGCCGAGCCCGAGGCATTCGACGGCTGCGCCACCCGCGGCCAGAACCGCCCGGACCAGCCCCAACCCCTGCATTTCGTGCGCAACGCACGCACCAACTCGTCCCAAGGAGCCTCGGTATGACCGCCTGGATCGACAACCTCTTGTTCGGCCTGTACCCCTACATCTGTCTGGCCGTTTTCTTCATCGGCAGCTGGGCGCGTTTCGACCGCGACCAGTACACATGGAAGAGCGACTCCTCGCAGCTGCTGCGCCGCGGCAGCCTGCGCTGGGGCAGCAACCTGTTCCACGTGGGCGTGCTGGTCCTGTTCTTCGGCCACTTCGTGGGCATGCTCACGCCGCACGCGCTGTACGAGCCCTTCATGAGCGCAGGCGCCAAGCAGATCATGGCCATGGTTGTGGGCGGCGTCGCCGGCACCCTGGGCTTCATCGGGGTGACGCTGCTGCTGCACCGCCGCCTGACGGATGCGCGTATCCGCGCCACCTCCAAGACCAGCGACATCCTGCTGCTGTGGGTGCTGTGGGTGCAGTTGGCCCTGGGCCTGGCGACCATTCCGCTGTCGGCGCAGCACCTGGACGGCTCCATGATGATGCTGCTGGCCGAATGGGCGCAACGCATCGTCACCTTCCGCGGCGGTGCCGTGGAACTGCTGGCCAATGCCGGCTGGGTATTCAAGGCGCACATGTTCCTGGGCATGACCGTGTTCCTGATCTTCCCGTTCACCCGCCTGGTGCACGTGTGGAGCGGGTTTGGCACACTGGCCTACATCACGCGCCCGTACCAACTGGTGCGCGCCCGCCGCATGAACCTGCCCGCAGGCCACAACCAGCCGGGCAATCGCAACGCGCTATGAAGTAAATAGCTACCAGCGCTTGCTGGTAGCGGGCTGGAGGCCAATTTCGCTTGAAATCGGCTTTCGGCCTCCCAGCCTCCAGGAGAACCCCATGAGCAACACCACCTGCGGATCGGGCGGCTGCGGCTGCGCCGGCAGCGCCGACAACCTCCCACAGGAAGACGCCGCCCCGGTGGCCCGCATCAATGGCGTGCCTTTGCACGCCGACGGCGAGATCCTGCCGCCCGATGCACTGCGCCAGCGCGCCTGCACCGAACTGCTGCGCCAGCAGGCGCAGCGCGAGGGGCTGTTGTCGCAAGACGACGCGCCGGGCCTGGACGGCGCCACCAGCGCCGAGGCATCGCAGGCCATCGAGCGCCTGCTCGACCAGGCCCTGCAAGTGCCCGAGCCCTCCGAGGAGGCCTGCCGCCGCTACCACGCCGCCCACCCGACGCTGGGCGGACAGGGCGAGCGCGTGCGGATGCGCCACGTGCTGTTCGCGGTCACCCCGGGGGTGGATGTGAAGCTGCTGCGCCAGCGCGCCGAAGGCGTGTTGCTGGACCTGCGTTGCGCTGACGATGACGGCGCGCGCTTTGCCGCCGCGGCGGGCCAGTGGTCCAACTGCCCCAGCGGCCAGGAGGGCGGCGATCTGGGCTGGCTGTCGGCCGAGGACTGCGCGCCCGAGTTCGCGCGCGAGGTGTTCGGCACGCAGGAAGTGGGCGTGCTCTCGCGCCTGGTGCACAGCCGCTTCGGCCTGCACGTGGTCGAGGTGTGCGAGCGCCAGCCGGGCCAGGAGCTGCCCTTCGAGCAGGTGCGCGCCAGCGTGGCGCTCATGCTGCGCCAGCAGGCCTGGGTCAACGCATTGCGCCAGTACCTGCAGTTGCTGGCGGGCGAGGCCGAGGTCGAGGGCGTGCACCTCGATGCGGCCGATACGCCGCTGGTGCAGTAGCGCCAGGCAGGGGAGACACCCATGCCTGACGACGAGCTGCTGCAACGGCTGCGCCGCTTCCATCTGGATGCCTTCCCCCAATACCGCGAGCAATTCCAGACGCTCGTGGACGAGGGGCAACACCCGACGACCCTGTTCATCGGGTGCTCGGATTCTCGTTTGCTGCCCTACCTGCTGACGGGGGCAGGACCGGGCGAGCTGTTCCTGGTGCGCAACGTGGGGGCCTTCGTGCCGCCCTACGACGGCTCCTACGGCCATCACGGCACGGCCGCCGCCATCGAGTTCGCGGTGCTCGAACTGCATGTGAGCCGCATCGTCGTGTGCGGCCACAGCCACTGCGGCGCCATCAAGGCCCTGTATGGCGAGGTCTCGCCCGAGGCGCGCAACCTGCAGCGCTGGCTGGACCTGGGCCGCGAGGCCGCGCTGCCCGTGCAGCCCGGCCCCGAAGCCCTGCGCCGCACCGAACAGCGCGCCGTGGTGCTGCAACTGGAACGCCTCATGGAGTACCCCATGGTGCGCCGCCGCGTCGAGGACGGCAGCATTGCGCTGCATGGCTGGCACTACGTGATCGAGGAGGGCGAGGTCCACGTGTTCGACGTGGCCACGGGCGGCTTCGTGGCGGCGTCCAAGGCCAAGAGCAGCGGCACGGGCCCGTATGCGCCGTATGTGGAACATGATGGGCAAGTGCTGGTGGACTGAGGTGCACGCTGGCCACACTGGGCGAGGCCCACGCCCATGACTGAAGTGCGGCGCCGCACCGTGCCCCTGCGCAGTGAGCCCGCCGCGCCGGGCCGGCCCTCGGCCGAGGCGCTGGCGCGGCTGGACCGGCGCTGGCGGCCGCGCTACCTCATGCTGGCGCCGCACCGGCTGGGGTTCTTCCTGGCGATGCTGCTGCTCATGGCCTCGGGCCTGTGGTGGGCTCTGGTGCAGATCGACCGCGTGAGCGGGGCGCTGGCATTGCCATACGGTGTGGCGCCGTCGCTGGTGCACGCGGCGGTGATGACGTTTGGCTTCATGCCGCTGTTTTTCGCCGGCTATCTTTTCACCGCGGGACCCAAGTGGCTGCATGTCGAGCCCTGGCCGGTTTCCCGCGTCATGCCGTCCCTGCTGCTGCAGGCCGGCGGCTGGCTGGTGTGGCTCGCCGGCGGTTCCTGCGGGCTGTTGGTTGCGCTCGCCGGCTGCGCTGTCGCGTTCCTGGGATTGGCATGGATGACGGTGCTTTTCATCCGCCTGGTCCAGCGCAGCACGCTGCAGGACCGTTTGCATGCGCGCGCCATTGCCGCGGCCTGCCTGGTGGGCTGCGTGTGCATCGCGGCGCTGGGGCTGAGCCTGGCCGGCGGCCGTGGCGACCTGGCGCGTGCCTGGGTGCTGACCGGGCTGTGGGGGGTCGTGGCCGCGGTCTTCGTGGTGGTGGCCCACCGCATGATTCCTTTCTTCACCTCGGCCGTGCTGCCCATGGTGCAGGCATGGCGCCCTTTCTGGGTCCTGTGGTTGATGCTTGCCGCGGTGGTGGCCGAGGCGCTCGCCGTCTGGCTGCCGTGGCTTGGCTGGGCGCCCGCGCTCGACACGGGCGGGCTGCTGGTGCGTGGCGCGCTGGAGTTGTCGGTGGGGGCCGTGCTGCTGTGGCTGGCCTACCGCTGGGGCCTGCTGCAGAGCTTGGCGCAGCGCCTGCTGGCCATGCTGCACATCGGCTTCATCTGGCTGGGGCTGGCCTTTGTGGGCCATGGCTTGGCGCACGGGGTGCAGGGTCTCTACGGCAGCGCTGCCGGGGAACTGGGCGCGCTGCATGCGCTCACCATGGGGTGCCTGGGCTCGCTCATGCTCGCCATGGTCACGCGCGTGTCCTGCGGCCATGGCGGCCGCGCGCTGGTGGCGGACCGCCTGGTCTGGACGCTGTTCTGGGTGCTGCAACTGGCGACCGTGGTGCGGCTGGCGGCCAGCGCGCCATTGCCCTGGTCGCCCGTGCTGTTGGGCGTCGCGGCCCTGCTGTGGGCTGGCATCATGGCGGTGTGGGGCCTACGCCTCATCGGCTGGTATGGCCGGCTGCGCGCCGATGGCCGGCCGGGGTGAATGCCATGGAACAGGAGAGACCGGTGCCTCCACAGGCCTTGAACAATGCAGCCGCCACGGCGGAACTGGCCGCCGCGCTGCTGCAGGCGCGCCAGACCATCCTGCCCAAGCGGCTGGGCGCGCCGGGGCCGGACGCCGCGCAGCTGCAGGCCATTTTGGCCGCGGCCGCGCATGCGCCGGACCATGGCTGTCTGCTGCCCTGGCGGTTTGTCTTGGTGCCCGACGCGGCCCGCGCGGCGCTGGGCCAGGCGTTTGCCGATGCGCTGCGCGAGCGCGACGCGCAGGCCACGCCCGAGCAGCAGGAGCAGGCGCGCGAGAAGGCCCTGCGCGCGCCCGTGCTGCTGCTGGTGGTGGTGGACGAATGCGGGGGCGATCCCGAGATCGCACCCAGTGAGCGGCTGGTGTCCGCGGGTTGCGCGGTGCAGAACCTGCTGCTCATGGCGACCGCGCTGGGTTTTGGCTCGGCGCTCACCAGCGGCAAGGCGCTGCAGTCGCAGGCGCTGCGCGGGCTGTTCGCGCTGGGCGAAGGCGAGCGCGCGCTGTGTTTCGTGAGCGTGGGAACGGTCGTGTCGCGCAAGCCCGTGCGCGCGCGGCCCGTGCCGGCGCAGTATGTGGGCACGCTGGTGCCCGGCCGGGGCGTGCAGCCTTGGCCGCAACAAGGGGAATGAATGCAAGTGAAAACCGAGATCAACAGTTTTGACGACCTGCTGCGCGCTGCGCGCAGCCACCGCGAGCGCCAGCGCCTGCTGTTCGTGTTTGCCGGTGCAGAGCTGCCCGACGAGGCCACGCGGGAGCAGCGCGAGCGCTTCGCGCAGGGCGAGGGCGGGGTGCTGGTGCCGCTGATGTGCGTGGACAAGCTGCCCGAGGAGTTGGAGTCGTTTGACGCGCTGGTGCGCGAGTCGCAGCAGTTCGAGCAGCCGGGCCAGCCCTGGCGCCTGGTGTTCACCGCGGCGCTGTCGGGCACGGCGGCGCATGCGCCGTCCGACGACGACGCCGACAAGGTGCTGCGCCGCATGGTGGAGGCCGTGAAAACGGGCGCTTTCAGCGCCTATCTGCCCTTCAACCGCGACGGCCAGCCCGTGCGGCTGGGCTGACGCCATGGCCAGCCGTGTGTCCCTGCCCGGTCTGCACACGCCAGGCGCGGGCTTTGACGAGCCGTTCGAGATGCTGGGCGCCTGCCATGACCGCGTACGCCGCTCGCTGGACCTGCTGCAGCGCCTGCGCGACTACCTCAAGACGCACGCCTGCGATGACTCCGCCCGCCAGGCGGCGCGCGACGTGCTGCGCTATTTCGACATCGCCGCCCCGCTGCACCACGAGGACGAGGAACTCCACGTCTTCCCGCCCCTGCTGGCCGGTGGCGACGCCGCGCTGAAGGACCTGGTGCGCCAGCTGCAGCGGGACCATGTGCTGATGGCCGAACGCTGGGCTGCCGCGCGCGTGGGGTTGCAGGCGCTGGCCGACGGGGCCGTGCAGGCGTTCACGCCGCAGCACGAGACGGCCTTGGACCGGTTTGCGCAGTGCTACGACGATCACCTGCGCCATGAAGACGACCGCATCTATCCCGCCGCGCGCGCGCTGCTGGACGACCCCGCACAGCAGTCCATGGGGCAGGAGATGGCGCGTCGCCGCGGCGTGCGTTGATTGCTATTGAAATATGAGCTGCTACCGCTTGATGGATAAGCGCTAGAGCCAATTTTCATCTGGATCGGACGGGCGGCTGCGCGCCGCTGTTCGTCAGCGCGCGGCCTCCAAAAAGAAGGCGCCGTGGCCTAGGCCACGGCGCGCTGTGCCCCTCACGGGGCGGCGACCCGCCGGGGGCGACCCGCCGGGGGCGGACCGCAACGGGGGCCTGGCCCCCGAAACTCTGGTGCCGCGTCAGTGCACGATCACCGGGTTCTGCGCGAGCCCGACATAGCCATCCAGCGTGTCCTCCACCTCTTCCTGGGTGGGCGTGTTGCGCTGCCAGGCCAGGATCTGCTGCTGGAACATTTCGGCCCAGGAGCCATCCAGGTACACCTCCTTGCCGGAGCGCTTGTCCACGATCTCGAAGCCATGGCGCACCAGTTGTGGAACGGCGGGCGTGGCGGCGTCGCTGGCGCTGTCGGGGGTTGCGTCTGCCAGCATGTGGACCACCACAAAGGAGTCGGAGTCGTAGAGCATATTCATGGCGTGTCCCCCTATCGGTATGCCTGTCAGATTGCAGCGGATCGGCAGAGTTCAAGGCCCAGCGCCCCGCCGCTGGGACCAGTATTCCACGGAAAAGGGGCCGTGGCGGCCTTCGTGCGCTGTCGCGGCCTTGTCCCACGCCGGAACGCGCCCGCCGCCCGCGGCAAATGCCGGCATCAGGGCGTGTCGTGATGGCTCAGGGACAGGTCGGCGAAGTCGCCGTTGGCCTGCGTGAGGCGGATGCGCACCGGCAGATAGCCCATGTCCGTGCCCAGCCAGAGTTCGGCCTTCTGGTCGTAGCGCTGGTCGGGGCGGGGCAGGCGCTGCAGCTTGAGCGCGGGCGTGCTGCCGGCGGGCAGCTCCAGCGTTTGCGGCCCTTCCACGGTGAAGGTCCAGCGCTCGGCGCTGCGCGCACCCACGGTGGTCAGCGTGATCCGGGTGCCGGGGGGATAGCGTTCGGGAGCGGCGGCCAGCAGGGCGCCCAGCTGGATGAACACGCTCAGCCGGTCCTGGGCGCCGCTGCCGATGGCCGCGCGCGGGGCGTTGGCGCTGAAGATCACCTCGCCGCGCTCGAAGTCGAAATGCGCTGCGCGCTCGCTGCGCGACTTGTCGCCGAAGCGCGTGGGGCGCAGTCCTTGCGGCGTGATTTGGCCCACGCTGCTTTGCGAGCGCGCGCCCAGCAGGAAGGCCTTGATCTGCTGGCGCGCCTCGTACTGCGTACCGTCCTGGCGCCACAGCAGTGCGGCGCTGGCGTTGTAGCGGAACTTCTTCACCTCGCCCGTCACGTCGAACGCCAGCCGCGCCGAGGGCGGCAGGCGTACCGGGGGCGGTTCGGTGCCGGCCACGGCACCCGCGGCGCCGGGGGGCAGGATTTCCACGCCCGCGGTCAACGCGGGCGCCTCCTGCGCCGGCTGCGATGCGGCGGCGGCTGGCGCGGACGCGCTGGAGGCTTCGGCCATTGCGGGCATGGCCGGATCGCTGGCCGGGGAGAGGGGGGCGGAGGGTGCCTGGGACGCCGCGGCGTCCGCCGGCACTTCGGGGGGTGGGGTGGAGGAATCGGCCGGCACCTCGGCAGGGGACTCCGCGGGCGACGGTGCGGTTTGCGCGGGCGCTTCCATGACAGGTGCGGGCTCGGCGTGCCGCGTGGGGGGCGGTGCCTCCACGGGCGGCGGTGGTGGCTTGCGCACGGGACGGGGGCGCGGCTTGGGGGCCGGCGGCGGCACTGGCGCGGCCTGGGGTTCCGGGGGAGGCGGCGGTGGAGGCGGGGGCTCCACCATCCGCGTATGGAAGGCCAGCCGCTGCGGCGCGCCCTGGTCCGTGCCGCCCCGCGGCAACCCGACCAGCACCAGCCAGTGCAGGGCCAGTACCACGGCGGTCAGCAGCAGCAGGGCGCGGCGCGGCATGCGTTCAGCCGGGTGTGGCGGCGTGACCCAGGTCGCGCGAGAGCTGCTCCGCCGCGGCGCGCAGCGGGGCCTCTATCGCGCCGCCCCAGGCGGCATCGAACGTGGCGGCGGGGCCCAGCGTGGTGATGGCCAGGGCCAGGTGGCCGCCGGCGTCGAACACGGGCGCGCAGAAAGCGTGGATGCCCGGCAGCAGCGTGTCCAGCACCCGCGCGCAGCGGCGCTCGCGCACCTCGTGCAGCAGTGCCTGCACGCCGGCCTCGTCGTGCGGCAGGTCGGCGCGGCCCTGGCGGGTGGCGAGCGCGAGTTCCTCGGCCAGCAGCGCGGCGGTCTTCTCGCGTGGCAGGTAAGCGGCAAAGCAGCGGCCCGTGGCGGAGCTGAGCAGCGGCATCACGTCGCCCAGGCGCAGGTTGGCCGTGAGCGCGCGTGGCGCCTCCTCCCAGTGCACGATGGTCGGTCCATGGTTGCCCCAGACGGCCAGCGCCAGCGTGTGGCCCAGCGCATCCATGAGTGGCGCCATGCGCTCGCGCGCCAGCCGCATGGCATCGAGGCGTGCCAGCGAAGCAAGCCCTAACTTGAGTGCCGCAGGGCCCAGGTCGTAACGGGCGTTGCGGGCGTCCTGCACCACCAGGCCCAGGCGCTGAAAGCTCACCAGGTAGCGGTGGGCCTTGGCCGCGCTCATGCCGGCCTCCTGCGCCAGGTCCTTGAGCATCAGCGGCCCGCGGGCGCGCGACAGCGCGTCCAGCAGCGCGAACCCCACCTCCACCGACTGAATGCCGACGCGTTCCTTGTCCATCTGCACTAGAATTTTGGAGTTTTGTTTAGTTAAATCAATTTACTGGATCGTAATTTGTGCCAGGCGAGAGGGCTCGCGCGGCGCAGGCGATGCATTCACCCGGAGACCCAGGCCCATGAAACTTGCTACCTACAAAGACGGATCGCGCGACGGCCAGCTTGTCGTGGTGTCGCGCGATCTGGGCACGGCCCATTATGCGACCGGCATTGCCAGCCGCCTGCAGCAGGTGCTGGACGACTGGAACTTCATGGCGCCCCAGTTGCAGGACCTGTATGACCAGCTCAATGCCGGCCGCGCGCGCCATCCGTTCCCCTTCGATCCGCAGCAGTGCATGGCGCCGCTGCCGCGCGCCTACCAGTGGGCGGACGGCTCGGCCTACATCAACCACGTGGAGCTGGTGCGCAAGGCGCGCAATGCCGAGGTGCCCGCCAGCTTCTACACCGATCCGCTCATGTACCAGGGCGGCAGCGACGACTTCATCGGCCCCTGCGACGACGTGGTGGTGCCCAGCGAGGCCATGGGCATCGACTTCGAGGCCGAGATCGCCGTCGTCACTGGCGACGTGAAGATGGGCGCCAGCCCGGAGCAGGCCCTGGACGGCATCCGCCTGGTGATGCTGGCCAACGACGTCAGCCTGCGCAACCTGATCCCGGCGGAGCTGGCCAAGGGCTTCGGTTTCTTCCAGTCCAAGCCGGCGACGGCCTTCAGCCCCGTGGCGGTGACGCTGGACGAGCTGGGCGACGCCTGGCAGGGTGGGCGCGTGCACCTCACGCTGCAGTCCACCTGGAACGGCCGCAAGGTGGGGATGTGCGACGCGGGGCCGGAGATGACCTTCCACTTCGGCCAGCTCATCGCGCACATCGCCAAGACACGCAACGTGCGCGCCGGCTCCATCGTGGGCAGCGGCACGGTGAGCAACAAGGACTGGGCCAAGGGCTACAGCTGCATTGCCGAAAAGCGCTGCATCGAGACCATCCAGGACGGCCAGCCCAGCACCGAGTTCATGCGCTATGGCGACACCATCCGCATCGAGATGAAGAACAAGGCCGGCCAGAGCCTGTTCGGCGCCATTGACCAGACCATTGCCGCGCCGCAGTAGTTTGAGGTCGTTTTGGGTCGTAGCGCTCGTCCATCAAGCGCGAGCAGCTATTAATAAAAGAGCAAGGAGACAACCGATGGAACGCAGAACCTTCCTGGCGGCCTGTGCCGCCACGGCGGCGGCGCCGTGGACACGCGCCGACACGGGCTATCCCAGCCAACCCATCCGCTGGGTGGTGCCCTACCCGGCGGGCGGCGGCACCGACGTGCTGGCGCGCACCGTGGCCGAGGCCATGCGCGGCGGGCTGGGCCAGCAGATCGTGGTGGACAACCGGCCTGGCGCGTCCACCAACATCGGCAGCCAGATCGTCGCCACCGCCAAGCCGGACGGCTACACCGTCATGTCGGCGGACAACGCGCTGCTGGCCTACAACGAGCACCTGTACCGCCGGCTGCCCTTCCACCCGGACAAGGACTTCACGTACATCGGCGGGCTGTCGCGCTTTCCTCTGGTGCTGGTGGTGAATCCGGCGTTCGCGGCGCAGACCTTCCAGGATTTCCTGGCCCACGTGAAGGCCCACCCCGGCCAGGTGAACTACGCCTCGCCCGGCAACGGCTCGCCGCACCACCTGGCGATGGAGTTGTTCAAGCACCGCACACAGACGTTCCTTACGCACATTCCCTATCGCGGCGCGGCCCCGGCGGTGCAGGACGTGATGGGTGGCCAGGTGCCCTGCATGTTCCTGGACCTTGCGGCCGGCCTGCCGGTGATCCAGTCGGGCAAGGTGCGTGCCCTGGCCATCGGCGCCGCCCGGCGTGCGGCCGCGCTGCCGCACGTGCCCACGCTGGCAGAGGTGGGCGTGGCCGATGCCGAGGTCTATGCGTTTCAGGGCCTGCTGGGCCCGGCCGGGCTGCCGCCGGCCATCACCGCGCGGCTGAATGCCGCGCTGAACCAGGCGTTGGCCGCGCCCGAGGTGGTGGAGCGCATGCGGGCCTTTGGCATGGAACCGCTGGCCGGCACGCCCGAGCAGTTCCACGCGCTGGCCCGCGCCGAGGCGCGGCGCTGGGGGCCGATCATTGCCGCCACGGGCGTGAAGCTGGATTGAAGTTTGGTGCCAAAAGTGGCTGTAGCGCTTGACAGTCAAGCGCTATCAGCTCACTTTTTGATAGTTATGAGGCCAGCGGCTCCACCTGCACCCGGCAGTCGTAGAACGTGGGCCCCGCGCCCAGGTCGGTCAGGGCCTGGCTGGTCAGTTCGTTCACGTTGGTGCCGTTGTGGCCCAGCTTGCGCCACCACACGCCCAGGCCGTTCACCACGCCGGGACGGGCGCGTCCGTTGAGCGCGGCGTGGCAGGCGTAGCTGCCGCGGTCGTTGAACACGCGCACCAGGGCGCCGTCGGCAATGCCGCGCGCCGCGGCATCTTCGGGGTGGATCTCCAGCAGCGGGCGGCCTTCGATGTCGCGCAGGCTCTGCAGGTTCACGAAGGTGGAGTTGAGGAAGTTGCGCGCCGGCGGCGAGATCATGGCCAGCGGGTAGTCGGCCGAGGTGCCCGCGCCCTCGTGGTTGGGCACGTAGCCCGGCAGCGGATCCAGCCCCTGGTCGGCCAGCCGCTGGCTGTAAAACTCGCATTGGCCCGAGGGCGTGGGAAAGCCGCCGTCGGCGAATGGCGCATCGGGCACGGACAGGGGCGCGAAGCCCTGTTCCAGCAGCAGATCGAAGTCCACCTGGTCGCCATAGGCCTGGCGGCACAGTGCCTCGTCGCTGTCGGCAAAGCAGGGTTCGGTGAAGCCCATGCGCGCGGCCAGGTCGCGGAAGATCTGCGCATTGCTGCGCGCCTGGCCCTGGGGCGCAATCGCGGGCCGGTTGAGCAGCACGTCGGTGTGGCCGTAGGCCAGGTGCACGTCCCAGTGCTCCAACTGCGTGGTCGCGGGCAGGATGTAGTCGGCGTAGTCGGCCGTGTCGGTCTGGAAGTGCTCCAGCACCACGGTGAACAGGTCCTCGCGCGCAAAGCCGCGCACCACTTGGCGGGAGTCGGGCGCCACGGCCACGGGGTTGCTGTTGTAGACCACCAGTGCCTCGATCTTCGGCCCGAAGCTGGGCGATGCGTCGCGCAGCAGGTCGTCGCCGATGGTCACCATGTTGATGGTGCGCGGGCTGCGGCCCGCCAGCAGGTCGGGGCGCTGCAGCGCGGCCCGGTCCACGGGGAAGCTGCCGGAGCTGGACAGCAGCACGCCGCCCGCGCGGTGGCGCCAGGCGCCCGTGAGTGCCGGTAGGCTGGCGATGGCGCGCACCGCGTTGGCGCCGCCGTGCGCGCGCTGCACGCCGTAGTTCAGGCGGATGGCGGCGGGCCGCGTGGTGCCGTAGTCGTGCGCCAGCCGGCGGATCTGCTCCACGGGCAGGCCGCAGACCTCGGCCGCGCGCTCGGGCGGCCACTGCAGGGCGCGCTCGCGCAGTTGCTCCCAGCCCAGCGTGTGCCGGGCGAGGTAGTCGTGGTCCAGCCAGTCGTGCACGATCAGTTCGTGCATCAGCGCCAGGGCCAGCGCGGCGTCGGTCCCCGGGCGCAGCTGCAGGTGCTCATGGCATTTCTCGGCCGTCTCGCTCTTGCGCGGGTCGATGCAGACCAGGCGGGCGCCGTCGCGCTTGGCCTGCTGCGCGATGCGCCAAAAATGCAGGTTGCTGCCGATGGAGTTGCTGCCCCAGATCAGGATGAGCTGGGCCCCGGCGAAGAACTCCACCTTCATTCCCACCTTGGCACCCAGCGTGTGCACCAGGCCTTCGCCGCCGGCCGTGGCGCAGATGGTGCGCGCCAGCAGCGACGCGCCCAGGCGGTGGAAGAAGCGCCGGTCCATGCTCTCGCCCTGCACCAGGCCCATGGTGCCGGCGTAGCTGTAAGGCTGGATGGCCTGGGGGTCGCGCGCGGCGATGTGCGCCAGGCGCGCCGCGATGTCCCCCAGCGCTTCGTCCCAGCTCACCGGGGTGAACTGCCCGCTGCCCTTGGGGCCCGTGCGTTTGAGTGGCGTGAGGATGCGCTCGGCATGGTGGGTGCGCTCGGCGTACTTCGACACCTTGGCGCACAGCACGCCGCCGGTCTGTGCATGCGCCGGGTTGCCTTGTACGCGCACGGCGCGGCCGTTCTCCACGGTGGTGATCAGGGCGCAAGTGTCGGGGCAGTCGTGGGGGCAGGCGCCGCGCACCTGGTGGGTGGCCGAAGCGTCGGGGACGGGAGTGGGGAGCGTGTGTGGGGACTTTGGTGAGGGATGGACCGGGGGAAACGGGCTTCGGTAAACTTCGCGCCGGGCACTCCGTTTAACGCAGTGCCTTATTTATTTCAATAATGGTTTACTCTGAGGGTTTTCTATGCATTCAACGCGGTTGAGCCGCCGGCAATTCTCGGCAGGGATGGGCGCGGCCCTGCTGACCGGCGCATCCCTGACGCGCGCGCAGAGCGAGACGCGCATTGTGCTGGGCCAATCCGCGGCCCTGACCGGGGCTGCCAGCCAATTGGGCCTGCAGTTCCAGGCGGGTGCCAAGCTGGCGTTCGACCAGGTCAACGCCCAGGGTGGCATCGGGCGGCGCACCATCGAGCTGCGCTTGCTGGACGACGGCTACGAGCCCGACCGCTGCGCCGAGAACACGCGCCGCCTGATCAATGAGGACGTGCTGGCCCTCTTTGGCTACGTGGGCACGCCCACCAGCCTGGCCGCGCAACCACTGTTCACGCAGGCCAAGGTGCCATTCTTCGCGCCCGTCACCGGCGCGGAATCCCTGCGCCAGCCGCTCAACCGCCTGGCCTTCCACGTGCGCGCCTCCTACGCGGACGAGGCCGAGCTCATCGTGCGCCAGCTCACCAACCTGGGGCTGGACCGCATCGGCGTCTTCTACCAGGACGACGCCTATGGCAAGGCTGGCCTGGACGCCGTGACCCGTGCACTGGCCACGCGCAAGCTGGCGCCCGTGGCGACCGGCACGGTGGCGCGCAACTCCGCCAACGTGACGGCTGCCGTGGCGCCGCTGGTGGCGGCGCAGCCCGTGGCCATCGTGCAGATCGGTGCCTATGCCGCCAGTGCGGCGTTCGTGCTGGCCGCGCGCAAGGCGGGATACGGCGGCAAGTTCTACAACGTGTCCTTCGTGGGCACGCAGGCGCTGGCGGATGCGCTGGGCGCCAACGGCGCGGGCGTGGTGGTGTCGCAGGTGGTGCCTTCGCCCTACCAACAGTCGCGCCAGATCACGCGTGAATTCCAAGAGGCCATCAAGAAGGGCGGCAACGTGCAGGCCAACTACTCCAGCATGGAGGGCTACCTGGCCGCGCGCGTCTTCATCGAGGGGCTGCGCAACGCGCAGGCGCACGCCAGCGGCAAGCTCACGCGCGAGAGCCTGGTGGCGGGGCTGGAATCCCTGCGCGGTTCGGTGGGCGGCTTTACGGTCAACTTCAGCCCGTCCGACCATGAGGGCTCGCGCTTCGTGGAGATGTCCATGCTCACCGGCGACGGCCGCGTGCGCACCTGAGCGCTCCTCGCCCGCCGGCGCCATCGGCGGGTCGCAGGGGCTTCGGGCCCGCTTCGGCGCGGATCGGGGAGCACGGCTAGACTGTGGCATTCCCAGGACGACAGGCCCGATCCCCATGAACATCATCGACTCCATCGCCCGCGAAGCGGCCGCCATCGCCGAGGTGCGGCGCGACATCCATGCCCATCCCGAACTGTGCTTTCAGGAGGTACGCACGGCCGACGTGATCGCGGCCAAGCTCACCGAATGGGGCATCCCCATCCACCGCGGCCTGGGCACCACCGGTGTGGTGGGCATCGTGCACGGCCGTGACGGCGGTGCCTGCGGCCGCGCCGTGGGCCTGCGCGCAGACATCGACGCCCTGCCCATGCAGGAGTTCAACACCTTCGCCCATGCGAGCAAGCACCAGGGTCGGATGCACGCCTGCGGCCACGACGGCCACACCGCCATGCTGTTGGCGGCGGCGCAGTATTTCTCCAAGCACCGCGACTTCGACGGCACCGTGTATTTGATCTTCCAGCCCGCGGAAGAGGGCGGCGGCGGCGCACGCGAGATGATCAAGGACGGCCTGTTTGAGCGGTTCCCCATGCAGGCGGTGTTCGGCATGCACAACTGGCCGGGCATGCCGGCCGGCAGCTTTGCCGTGAGCCCCGGCCCGGTGATGGCGTCAAGCAATGAGTTCAAGATCACCATCCGCGGCAAGGGCAGCCACGGCGCCATGCCGCACATGGGCATCGACCCCGTGCCCGTGGCCTGCCAGATGGTGCAGGCGTTCCAGAACATCATCAGCCGCAACAAGAAGCCCATCGAGGCGGGCGTGATCTCGGTGACGATGATCCACGCCGGCGAGGCCACCAACGTAGTGCCCGACAGCTGCGAGCTGCAGGGCACGGTGCGCACCTTCTCCACCGAGCTGCTGGACATGATCGAGCGCCGCATGCGGCAGGTGGCCGAGCACACCTGCGCCGCGTTCGAGGCGCGCTGCGAATTCGAGTTCGTGCGCAATTACCCCCCCACCATCAACTCGCCGGCCGAGGCCGAGTTCGCGCGCCAGGTGATGGTGGGCATCGTGGGTGAAGACAAGGTGCTGGCGCAGGAGCCCACTGGCGGCGCGGAGGATTTTTCCTTCATGCTGCAGGCCAAGCCGGGCGCCTATGTGTTCATCGCCAACGGCGACGGCGACCACCGCGCCATGGGCCACGGCGGCGGTCCCTGCACGCTGCACAACCCCAGCTACGACTTCAACGATGCGCTGATTCCGCTGGGCGGCACCTACTGGGTGGAACTGGCGCGCCAGTGGCTGGCACAGCCCACGGCCTGAGAGGTTCCGGGTCCCCGTGAGGCGGCATTCACACGGCTGACATGCCCAGGCTCCACCGTTGCGCGGTGGGGCCTTTTTTACATGTCCAAAGGGGGTTTCGATGATCGGTATCCCGCAGGCGTTCGCCGCAAGTTACGCACAGGCGCGGGCCCAATTTGTTGGCGCCGCGGCGGTGGCCGGTCTGGCGCTGCAGCCGCAGGTGCATCCGCTGTGCGGCCCCAACGGCGAGACGCTGGCGCTGGACATGGTGCGGGATGGGCCGCTTGACGCGCCCCGTCTGCTCATCGTGAGCAGCGGCTGCCACGGCGTGGAGGGCTTGTGCGGCAGTGGCGTGCAGGTGTTCGCGCTGCAGGATGGCGAGTGGCGCGCCAAGGCACGGGCGCAGCGTGTGGCCGTGCTCTACCTGCATGCGCTCAACCCGTACGGCTTCGCCCACCTGCGCCGCGTGACACACGAAAACGTGGACCTGAATCGCAACTTCGTGGACTTCAGCCAGCCGTTGCCGGCCAACCCCGCCTACAGTGCGCTGCACCCCGTTTTGTTGCCGCCCGAATGGCCGCCCGGCGAGGCCAATACGCAGGCCTTGCTCGATCTGCTGAATGCGCACGGCTTGCAGGCGCTGCAGGCGGCGATCACCCGCGGGCAGTACCAGCACCCGGACGGCCTGTACTTCGGCGGCACGGCGCCCACCTGGAGCAACCGCACGTTGCGCGCCGTGCTGCGCCGCGAGGGCGCGCGCGCCGAACGCATCGCCTGGGTGGACCTGCACACGGGCCTGGGGCCGAGCGGCCATGGCGAGCGCATCCATGCGGGGCGCGACGAGGCGCAGGCCCTGGCGCGTGCGCGCCGCTGGTGGGACGGGGGTGGCGCCACGCCGGTCACGTCCACCGAAGACGGCTCCTCCACCTCTGCGCCGCTCACGGGGCTGATGTGCCACAGCGCCTATGACGAGTGCCCGCAGGCGGAGGTCACGGCCCTCACGCTGGAGTTCGGCACGCAGCCCGCGCCCGCCGTGCTGCAGGCGCTGCGGGCGGACCATTGGCTGCACCGGCATCCCGAGGCATCGCCCGCCCTGGCCGCGCGGGTCCATGCCCAGATGCGCGAGGCCTTCTACACCGACACCGACGCCTGGAAGGGCCAGGTGATCAGCCAGGCGCGGCAGGTGCTGTTCCAGGCCGTGGATGGGCTGTGCATGGCGTGACCCTTGCGTGGCTTTAAAAAAGAACGGTCGTTCGTGTTTTGACTACACTGTGCGGCGATACCAACCCTGAACCGGAGACACTCCATGTCCGATCTGAACGCCACCTTCGAGGCCGCCGTGGCCAATTCCAAGAACCTCAGCGAGCGCCCCGACAACCCGACGCTGCTGAAGATCTATGCGTTGTACAAGCAGGCCACCGCCGGCGACAACGCCGAGAAGAAGCCGAGCTTTTCTGACATCGTGGGGCGCGCCAAGTGGGACGCCTGGGAAAAGCTCAAGGGCACGTCCAGCGACGAGGCCAAGCAGCAGTACATCGACTTGATCGAATCCCTGCGCGGCTGAGCGCTGTGGGCCCGCCAGCGTGCGGGCCAACCGTCCCCCAGGCCGCGAAGCCGCAGCAGGCACGCGGGGGCGGGCAACGCGACGTCAGCCTCCGCCGTGGGCCACCCGGGGCGGCTGTGGCGCCAGCGCCTGCAGCGCGGCGGTGCGCTCGGCCTGCGGCGCCTGGGCCAGCGCCCGCACGGCTGCATGAAAGCGCGGCCAGTCGCGCCCCTCGCGCTCGAACAGCGCCATGAACGCGGGCACCCCTTCGTCATAAGCCGCCTGCGCGGCGAAGCTGGCGTTGTTGGCATCGCGCACCCAACGGTCCAGCGTCGCCAGCTGTGCCTCGGGGACGTGTGCGGCCAGCCAGCGCGCGCGCAGCGTGGCATAGGCGGCGCGGAAGTCCTGCATTGCTTCTTTTTTCATAGCTGATAGCGCTTGATGGTCGGGCGCTACAGCCCCATTTGATGCATAAATCTCGGCCAGGCGCTGGCGCGTTGCCTGGGTCAGCGCGCGCCATTGCGCGCGGCGCTCCTCGCTGGCCGCGAACTGGGCGCGGGTGGCCGGGGTGGCGTGCTGCTGCAGCCAGCGCTGCACGCCCAGCCGCTCCACCGCCGTGGCGTAGGATTCGTTGAACGCGGTATCGCCCTCGGCATACGCCACCTGGTGCGCCAATTCGTGCAGCAGCAGCCGCACGAAGTCGCCCTCGGGCCAGCCGATGAAGGTGGACAGCAGCGGGTCGCCTCCCATCCAGTTGCTGTAGCCCAGCGTGGAATACGCGGGTACGCCGTACACGCTGACCTCCAGTCCGGTGGCCGCCAGGCGCGCGGCCTCGGCCCGTGCGCCGGGCTCGTCGAAGTAGCCGCGGTAGCCGATGCAGCCGGTGATCGGAAAGCACCAGCGGTGCAGCGTGAGCGAATAGGGGCCCGCCGCCACCACGTTCCACACGGCAGCCGTGCGGTCCAGGCGCGCATAGCGGCGGTAGCTGGCATTGTCGGGCAGGGCCAGCTCGTCCACCGCGAACGCCCGGGCGCGCTGGGCCAGCTGCAGCCGCTCGCGCAGCGGCGCGGAGGTGTCGGGGTGGGTGATCCACTCCTGCACCGGGCGCGCGGCGTTCATGATCTCCAGGTGCCCGCGCAGGGACTGCCAGTAGTAGCCCAACGTGCCGCCCGACTGGGCGCAGCCGCCTAGCAGCAGCGCGGCTGCCAGCAGCGGCCACGGGCGCCGGGGCGATGGGGTGGATGTGCTCATGGTGGCGGAGGCGGGTGCGGCCAAGCATAGCAAGACGTTCTTGCGCCATGCGACCCAACCCCCACAATGCCCCCATGCTCGAAACCATCGAACCCTCCTCCCCAGACGAAGCCAGCGGCCTTTTCACCGACGAGGGTGGCCATGCGCGCTGCTTCTGGTGCCGCGCCAGCCCGCTGTACCGGCACTACCACGACCACGAATGGGGCTTCCCGGTGACGGACGAGCGCCGCCTGTTCGAGAAGCTCTGCCTGGAGGGGTTCCAGGCCGGCTTGTCGTGGATCACCATCCTGAACAAGCGCGAGGCCTTCCGCGCGGCGCTGGCGCAGTTCGAGGCCGAGCCGCTGGCGGACTTCGGCGCCGCCGAGGTGGACCAGCTGATGGGCAACGCCGGTATCGTGCGCCACCGCGGCAAGATCGAGTCGGCCATCAACAATGCGCGCCGCGTGCTGGAGCTGCGCCGCGAGTTCGGGTCGCTGGCGCACTATGTGTGGCGCTATGCGCCCCTGGCCGCGCAGCAGCGGCCCGAGCGCATGACGCTGCCTGCGGTGCGTGCGATGACCACCTCGGCGGCGTCGGTGGCGCTGTCCAAGGATTTGAAGAAGCGTGGGTTCAGCTTCGTGGGTCCGACCACCATGTATGCCTTCATGCAGGCCATGGGGCTGGTCAACGACCACCTGGAGGGCTGCGGCGCACGCGCTGCGGCAGAGGCCGCGCGCGCCGCGTTCACACCCCCCGCTGCGGGCTGATGCGCGCCCCAAAGCCGGCTTAAGGCCTGCTCACGCTATTCGCACTGGCGAAAATAGTGTGAACAGGCCCTAGACCACCGCGTCGGACCGGACCACGATGTGGTCGAACCCCAGATGGTGCAGGCACTCGCGCAGGATGAGCAGCGTGGCCGCGAAGGCGTTGTCCTGCGCAAGGGTGTCTTGCGTGGCGGGGCGCCCCAGGCTGAGGGCGGCCAGGCGGTTGAAGGTGTCCTCCACCGCTTCCAGCGACAGGTGCAACTCCGGCTGCGCCGGTAGGCCCGCAGCCAGCGCGATCTGGCGTATGCCGCCGTCGGCTGTGTAGAGCGTGGAGCCGGGCGCCAGCAGGTCGCGCACCGGCATCACCGCATCTTCCACCAGCATGATCGCGTGCTCCATCTCGGCCTCCGTGGGCGGCTGGTGGGCAAAGCAGGTGGCGGCCGTCACGCGCGCGCCGATGTCCAGCGTGCGCAGCAGCGCGGGCGCGTCTGCGGCGCCGCTCAGCAGCCGCGTGTGCGCGCCACCGATGTGCAGCGTGGTGAGGGCGTCGGCCATGCCCTCGGCGCGCAGGGCCTGGTACAGCGCGGCGGCATCTTCGGGAGACAGTGGCGCGGGCGTCTGGGGCATGGGGCCTTCCGGTAGCGGGAATGCGGCGATTGTGCGGCACGGGCGGCGTGCAGTGCCGCCCATGAAAAAGCCCTCCGAAGAGGGCTTGCAGGCTAAGCCGGGCAAAAAGGGGCGATCAGCCGCCCTGGTTGGCGCGCTTGCCGGGGTTTTTCTTGCTGCGCGTGGCCACGCCGCGCTCCAGGCTCACGCGCTGGCCGCGGCCGTGCGTGGTCACTGCCATGCCGGGCATGGGGGTGGGACGGGGTGTGCGCTTACGGTCGGCTTCGGTGACGATTTTGTTGCCCATGATGGCTCCTGAAATGAAAACGGTGAAAACTCCCTATTAGGCCATAGCCGCGAGCGCCCTTCCAAGGCCGAGGGGTGTGCCAGCCGTGATACCAAATATGCTATTAATAAATGAGCTGGTGGCGCATGTCTGGCGGGACATCCACCGCAATTTTGCCGCGCCATTGCCGGTGGCGGTGCGCGCGGCACCTGTCAGACAGCACCTTGCCGGCATGTCGGCCAGCGCCCATTGACGGGCCTGCCCGCGCCCTTCAAGAATGGCAGTTGTCATGGAGACCGAGGGACATGTCATGAAGCATCTGCTCCACTCCCTGGAGGCCAGCCTGGCGCTTTCCCCTGTAGGGGTAGCTGTCGAACTGCCCGACGGCGCGCGCCTGGGTGACGCCAATGCCGACCTGCGGTTGCGTTTTCGCGACCGCATGGCCGTGGTGGCCCTGGCCATGGGCGAGATTGGCAACGTGGGCGCGGCCATCGTCGAAGGCCGCGTAGCGTTGGAAGGCAGCATGCGCCAGTTGATGACGGCGGCCGCGGCGCTGCTCAAGCAGAACCCCACGCACGAGGGACCGGCGACTGGGTGGCAGCGCGTGTTGCTGCGTGCGCGCTCGATGGCGGCGCACACCCTGTCCCATGACGCACGCAATATCCAGTTCCACTACGACCTGTCCGACGACTTCTACGCCCTGTGGCTGGACCCGCGGCGCGTCTATTCCTGCGCCTATTACCGCACGCCTGACATGAGCCTGGCCCAGGCACAGGAGGCCAAGCTGGACCACATCTGCCGCAAGCTCCTGCTGCGTCCCGGCGACCGCTTTCTGGACATTGGCGCCGGCTGGGGCGGGCTGCTGCTGTGGGCCGCGCAGGAGTATGGTGTGGACGCCACGGGCATCACGCTGTCGCGCAACCAGCATGCGCACGTGCAGCGGCTCATCGCGGAGCGCGGCCTGCAGGGTCGTGTGCGCATGCAGTTGCTGGACTACCGTGAACTGCAGGTGGAGCAGCCGTTCGACAAGATTGCCTCGGTCGGCATGTTCGAACATGTGGGCCGTTCGCAGATGGAGCGGTACTTCGCCACCGTGCACCGTCTGCTGCGCCCGGGCGGCCTGCTGCTCAACCACGGCATCACATCGGGCGGGCTGGACAACCCCCGGCTGGGCGCCGGCTTGGGCGATTTCATCGAGCGCTACATCTTCCCCGGCGGCGAACTACTGCATGTGAGCGCGGTGCTGCACGACATGGCCCGGGCCGGGCTGGAGATGGTGGACACGGAGAACCTGCGCCCCCACTACGCCCGCACGCTGTGGGCCTGGTCGGATGCGCTGGAGGCCCGTCAGGACGAGGCGCGCAGCGTGCTGGTCGCGCAGCACGGCAAGGAACGCGGCGAGAAGGCGCTGCGCGCCTACCGGCTGTACCTGGCGGGCTGCGCCCTGGCCTTCGAGCGCGGCTGGACCGCGCTGCACCAGATGCTGGCCGTGCGGCCCACGGGCCACGTGGAAGATGGCGTGCTCAAGGGTGCGCAGTCCGACTATCCTTTCAGCCGCGCCTACATGTACGAAGGCCCTGCGGCCACCCACTGATCCTTTGTCCTGGAACTTCGATGCTTTTCAAATTCAAATCCCGCGCCACCGCCGACGTCATCATGCTGGAGCCCAATGGCAAACAGCTGCTGGAGATCATCGGCAAGTCGCCGAATGAGCCGCACGGCATCATCACCGCCGCGCAGATTCCTGCCGCCATCCGCGCGCTGGAAGAGGCGGTAGCGGTTGAAGAGGCCGCTGCAGCGGCCACCGCCCCGGACGAGGACGATCAGACCGAGGAAGAGGCCCCTCGCGGCGACGGCGTGCGCCTGCGCCAGCGCGCGGCGCCGTTCATCGACATGCTGCGCCGCAGCGCCGCCGAGGATTGCGACGTGGTCTGGTGACGCGCAGCGCGCCCCGGCGGGCGCGCGCATCCGCTCTTCAATCCACCTTCGCGCCCGACGCCTTCACCACCTGCGCCCACTTGCGGTGCTCGCGGTCGATCAGGCTGGCAAATTCGGCGCTCGTATTGCCGCCGGGAATCGCTCCCTGGGACAGCAGTCGCTCCTTGACGGCAGGGGTGGCCAGCGCCTTGGCCACCTCCTGCTGGACGCGCTGGACGATGTCGGCCGGCGTGCCCGCGGGCGCCAGCAGTCCGAACCATGAACTGGCTTCGAAGCCCTTGAGCGCGGGGCCGCCGGCCTCTTCCACCGTGGGGACGTCGGGCAGGGCGGTGGAGCGTTTCGCGCTGGTGACCGCCAGCGCCTTGAGCTTGCCGCCCTTGATATGGGCCATGGAGGAGGGCAGGTTGTCGAACATCACGTCCATGTTGCCGCCCACCATGTCCAGCAGCGCGGGCGCAGACCCGCGGTAGGGCATGTGCAGCATGTAGGTGCCGGTCATGCTTTTGAACAGCTCGCCGGCCAGGTGGATCGAGGTGCCGTTGCCGCTGGACGCCATGTTGAGCTTGCCCGGGTTGGCTTGGGCATAGCGGATGAAGTCCTGCACGTTGTTGATGCCCAGGCTGCGCGCCTTCTCGGTGTTCATGACCATCACGTTGGGCACCGACGCGACAAGCGTCACGGGCGCGAAGTCCTTGATCGGGTCGTAGGGTAGCTGCTTGTACAGCGCGCGGTTGATGCCATGCGTGCCCACGGTGCCCATCAGCAGCGTGTAGCCGTCAGGGGCGGACCTGGCCACCAGTTCGGCACCGATGTTGCCCCCCGCGCCGCCGCGGTTGTCCACGATGAACTGCTGGCCAAAGGCCTTGCCCAGCTCGGGCGCAATGGCGCGCGCCAGGATGTCGGTGGTACCCCCGGCGGCGAACGGCACCACGATGCGGACCGGCTTGGCCGGCCATGGGCTGGCTTGGGCATACGCGGCGCCCGTGGCGCCCAGGCCCAATGCAAGAAGCGCCCCGATGGCGTGCAGGGCCTGGCGGCGCGGTGGGGTGCGGCGTGGGCTGGATGTGTGCGGCATGCGGTCTTTCCAAAAAGCGTGAAAGAAGGCTTCGGTTGTAGGCGCCGCAGCCGCGCAGGGGCAGCAGGATTACCCGCAGTTCCCATGAAAAAACGCCCGGTGCGCGGGCACCGGGCGTTGGCAGGAAAGGCGGGCAGACGGACGCGCCCGCCGCGCTGGCGCAGATCAGTCGGCGTAAGTGCCGGCTGCCTTGATCACCATGCCCCACTTTTCGATTTCAGACTGCACGAACTTCTTGTGTTCGGCCGGCAGCACGCGCTTGTCGGCCACCACCACGGCGCCCAGGCCTTCCTGCTTCTTGATGAAGTCAGGATCCTTCACGGCCACTTGCAGCGCTTCGTTGATGCGCGTCAGCACGGCGGCGGGCGTGCCCTTGGGGGCATACAGGCCATGCCAGACGGAGACGTTGAAGTCTTTCAGGCCGCTTTCCTGCAGCGTCGGCAAGTCCTTGAGCGACGGCATCGTCAGGCGCTGGTTGGTGGTCACGGCAAAGGCCTTGACCTTCTTGCCCTCGATCTGCGTCGTGGTGTTGGTGGTCTGGTCGCACATCAGGTCGATCTGGCCGCCAATCAGGTCGGTGATGGCGGGCGCCGCGCCCTTGTAGGCCACGGGCGTCATGTGCGACTGCAGCGCGTGCTGGAACATCAGGCCGCACAGATGGCCGGCCGAGCCCAGGCCGGAGTGGCCCAGGTTCACCTTTTCCTTGTTCTGCGCAATCCAGGTGGCCAATTCCTTGTAGTTCTTGGCCTCCAGCGTCGGGCGCGAGATGATGGTCATGGGCACGTCGTTGACGATACCCAGGAACTCGAAGTCGTTCAACACGTTGAACGACAGCTTGCGGTACAGCGTGGGGATGGTGGCCATGCCGATGTGGTTCAGCAGCAGGGTGTAGCCGTCCGGCTGTGCGCGGGCCACCTTGGCTGCGCCAATGGTGCTGCCTGCACCGGCGGCGTTTTCGACGACGACCGTGGCACCGCCCAGGGGCTTGCGCAGGGCCTCTGCCAGGTCACGGGCCACGCGGTCGGTGGGGCCGCCGGCCGAGAAGGGCACGACGATGGTGATGTTCTTATCTTTGACCGGATAGGCCTGGGCGGATGCGCCGAATGCAGCCAGGATGGCGGCCGCTCCCACGGCGATCTTGAATGTCGTTCTCATGATGCTCCTTGGAAAAGAGGCGCAATCATAGAGAGGAATGGCGTGCCGGACATCAAGGAAACCCCCGAGTCCGCGCCGCCTGACAAATGGGCGACGTTTGACCCCAGGGGGTTGACGCGGCTGCGGTGCGGCTTGTGTGCCGCGCACGACGCCGTGGCGACGGACGGCGCCGGCCGGCCGCCCCGCGGGTCATCAGCGGTAGCTGCGCGCGTCCTCGATGACCTTGCCGTCGTTGGGCAGGCTGCCGGGGGGCACCATCTGCACGTCGCCGCGCAGCTTGGTCACTTCGCGCAGCGCTTCCGCCAGTTGCTGGGCCATGCCTGCGGCGGTTTCCGTGGTCTCCACCTGCAGCACCATCTGGTCGTTGGCCATCTCGCCGCTGACCACCAGCCGCGCGCGCTGCACCTGGGGGAAGCGCTTGACCACGCTGGCAATCTGGCCGGGGTGCACGAACATGCCGCGCACTTTGGTGGTCTGGTCCGCGCGGCCCATCCAGCCCTTGATGCGGGTGTTGGTGCGGCCCGTGGGGCACTGGCCCGGCAGTACGGCCGACAGGTCGCCGGTGCCGAAGCGGATCAGCGGGTAGTCGGGGTTCAGCGTGGTGATGACCAGCTCGCCCACTTCGCCCTCGGGCACCGGGTCGCCGGTGCCCGGGCGCACGATCTCGACGATCACGCCCTCGTCCAGCACCAGGCCTTCGCGCGCGCTGGTCTCATAGGCGATCAGGCCCAGGTCTGCCGTGGCGTAGCACTGGTAGCCCGTCACGCCGCGCGCGGCCAGCCAGTCGCGCAGCGAGGGCGGGAAGGCCTCGCCCGAGACCAGCGCCTTGGTCACGCTGGGCAGCGCCACGCCGTGTTCGTGGGCCTTGTCGAGGATGATCTTCAGGAAGCTGGGCGTGCCGATGTAGCCGGCCGGGCGCAGTTCGGCCATGGCCTGCACCTGCTGCTCGGTCTGCCCCGTGCCGCCCGGAAAGACCGTGCAGCCCAGCGCGTGGGCGCCAGTCTCCATCATCGATCCGGCAGGCACGAAGTGGTAGCTGAAGCTGTTGTGGATCAGCTCGCCGGGGCGAAACCCCGCGGCATACATGGCGCGTGCCATGCGCCAGTAGTCCGGCCGCGCGCCCTCGGGCTCATAGATGGTGCCGGGGCTGGCGAACACGCGGGGCATGTGGCGCCCGAATGCCAGGGCGCTGAAGCCGCCGAACGCATTCTGGCCGCGCTGCGCCTGCTGGCGCTCCAGCAGTTCGTACTTGCGCGTGACCGGCAGGCGGGCCAGCGCGGCGCGGTCGGTGATGGTGGTGGCGTCCACGCCCTCCAGGATGCCGGCGAAGGCGGGGCTGGCCTGCTGGGCGTGGGCGATCTGCCGGGGCAGGGCCGCCATGAGGGCGGCTTCACGCTCGGCGGGGGCGCGGGTTTCCAGGGCGTCGTAGAACATGCTCATGCCTGGGTCTCCTGTCGTTGGGAGGGGTTTAGGGCGAAATCGGCCTCCAGCGCTTGCCTGTCAAGCGCTAGCAGCTATTAATTTGAGAGTAATTAGGCCAGCCAGCGCTTGCGGCGCTTGTAGCTCTTGACGTCCTTGAAGCTCTTGCGCTCGCCGCCGCCCACGCCCAGGTAGAACTCCTTCACGTCTTCGTTGCTGGCCAGCTCCTGCGCGGGCCCGTCCATGACGATGCGGCCGCTTTCCATGATGTAGCCGTAGTCGGCATACTTCAGCGCCATGTTGGTGTTCTGCTCGGCCAGCAGGAAGGTCGTGCCTTCCTTGGCGTTGAGATCCTTCACGATGTTGAACACCTCTTCCACGATCTGCGGCGCCAGGCCCATCGAGGGCTCGTCCAGCAGCACGATGCTGGGGTTGCTCATGATGGCCCGGCCGATCGCGCACATCTGCTGCTCGCCGCCCGAGGTGTAGGCGGCCTGGCTGGTGCGGCGCGTCTTCAGGCGCGGGAAGTAGTTGTAGACCTTCTCCAGGTTGGCGGCGATCTCGCCCTTGTCGGTGCGCGTGTAGCTGCCGGTGAGCAGGTTCTCCTCGATGGTCAGGTGGGCGAAGCAGTGGCGCCCCTCCATGACCTGCACCACGCCGCGCTTGACCAGGTCGGCGGGCGAGAGGTTCTGGATCTGCTCGCCGCGCAGCTCGATGCTGCCCTTGGTGACCTCGCCGCGCTCGCCCTTGAGCAGGTTGGAGATCGCGCGCAGCGTGGTCGTCTTGCCCGCGCCGTTGCCGCCCAGCAGGGCGACGATGCCCTTCTCGGGCAGTTGCAGCGACACGCCCTTGAGCACCAGGATCACATGGTTGTAGATGACCTCGATGCCATTGACGCTGAGAACGATGTTTCTGGACTCCATAGCCTTGCCCTTGTAGTGGTGCCAATCGGCAGGGCTGTCGCCACAGCCCTCTCGATTGGCGGCTGCCCTGCGCAGCCGCTTGAACCTGGCGCAACCCGCGCCAGCGGGCGCCGTGGAACGGGTCTTGCCCGACCACCGGCGCCATCCCCCTTCCCGACGAGGAGGACGATGGCGCGCAGCGCCTCAGGGGACGTCCTTAGGACTGGCAGTCGCCCGCTTCGCGCCGGGACATCTTCTTGTCGGCGAGGTACTTGTCCGCGCCGGCCTTGACCATAGGCTTGATGACCTGCTCATCGGCCTGGTACCAGTCGGACGAGAACTTCCACTGCTTGCCGTCCCAGGTGTGCACGCGGGCCCAGGTAGAACCCATGTGGTCCGCGCAGCTGGTGGACAGCGGGCGCATCAGGTCGGTGAAGCCCAGCGCGTCCAGTTTTTTCTGGTCCAGCGCCAGGTTTTCCATGCCCCAACGCACCTGCTCGCCGGTCATGACCTTGCCCTTGCCGAAGCGCTCCTGCGCGCGGCGCACGGCCTCCACGCCCAGCATCTGGATGATCACGCCGCGCGTGTACAGCACCGAGCCCACTTCGTCCT
The DNA here is from genome assembly GCF_002916785.1 of Diaphorobacter sp. LR2014-1. Classification (NCBI taxonomy): domain Bacteria; kingdom Pseudomonadati; phylum Pseudomonadota; class Betaproteobacteria; order Burkholderiales; family Comamonadaceae; genus Diaphorobacter; species Diaphorobacter sp. LR2014-1. Next base: position 67,936 of record NZ_MTBE01000013.1, read on the forward strand.
TGGGGCCCGTGCCCTGGTTGGCGCCGTGCACGTGCTTGAGGATGTCCTGCATGACCTTGGACTGCGTGCCATGGCCGTTGAGCGCCAGTGCGTGGTAGCCCTTGGCGCCATCGCCCACGTCGCGCACGTCCGGCTCGGCACCGGCCCACCACACGCCGTACATCTTGTCGCGCGGGTAGCCGGTGGCCTGGGCTTCCTTCAGGGCGGTGGAGTTCATCACGCCCCAGCCCCACAGCAGCACGTAGTCGGGGCGGCTCTGGCGCACCTGCAGCCAGGTGGCCTTCTGCTCCACGCCGGGCGCGGTCACGGGCAGCATCTGCAGCTCGAAGCCGTGCATCTTGGAGCGCTCCTGCAGCAGCGGGATCGGCTCCTTGCCGAACGGGCTGTCGTGGTAGACCAGCGCGATCTTCTTGCCCTTGAGCTTGTCCAGGCCGCCGGCGTTCTTGCCGATGTGCTGGATCAGGATGTCGGCACCGGTCCAGTAGCTGCCCATGTAGGGGAAGTTCCACTTGAACGCCATGCCGTCCTGCGCGACCGACAGGCCGTAGCCCAGCGTCATCAGCGGGATCTTGTCCACGGGCGCCTTCTCGGTCAGCGCGAAGGTGATGCCGGTGGCCTGCGGGTCGAACAGCGTCACGCCGGGGCGGCTCTTGAGGCGCTCGTAGCACTCCACGCCGCGGTCGGTGGCGTAGCCGGTCTCGCACTCTTCCCAGGTCAGCTTCACGCCGTTCACGCCGCCGTCGCGCGCGTTGATCATCTTGATGTAGTCCTGCTTGCCGTTGGCCCATGGCACGCCGTTGGGTGCGTAGGGGCCCGTGCGGTACGACAGCAGGGGGAAGAACTGTTCCTTGGCCTGGGCGGCGGCGGCGCCTGCAAAGCCGGCCAGGGTGCAGGCCACCGTGGCGGCCGCAGCGAGTCGGGTGAATTTCATGGTCTTGTCTCCTTGTGGTTGGATGGAACGTCGCCTGAATTGCGCCGGTCGGCGCGGAACACACCTTGCAATGGCATCAATGGGGGAAGGGCCACACGCGCATCTTCTGCTTGCCGATGGACCACAGCTTGGCCAGGCCGTGGGGCTCCACGATGAGGAACCACACGATCAGCGCGCCGAAGATCATCAGTTCCGCATGCGACACGGCGGCGGTGGAGATGTCCACGCCGAACAGGCCGGCCACCGCGGGCAGGAACTGGTTCAGGAAGATGGGCAGCACCACGATGAAGGCCGCGCCGAAGAACGCGCCCATGATGGAGCCCATGCCGCCGATGATGACCATGAACAGCAGGCGGAACGACATCTCGACCGAGAACGCCGCCGGCTCCCACGAACCCAGGTGCACGAAGGCCCACAGCGCGCCCGCCATGCCGACGATGAAGGAGCTGACGGCGAAGGCGCTGAGCTTGGCGTACATCGGGCGGATGCCGATCACCGCGGCGGCCACGTCCATGTCGCGGATGGCCATCCATTCGCGGCCGATGGCGCCGCGCACCAGGTTCTTGGCCAGCAGGGCCACGACCACCAGGAGCGTCAGGCAGAACAGGTACTTGGCCATGGCGCTGTCCAGCGGCATGCCGAAGACCTGCAGGTTGCTGACCGAGACCGAACCCGAGTCGGAATTGTTGGTGAACCACTTGATGCGCAGGAACATCCAGTCGCTGAAGAACTGCGCCGCCAGCGTGGCCACGGCCAGGTACAGCCCTTTCACGCGCAGGCTGGGCAGCCCGAACAGGATGCCGAAGAACGTGGCGCACAGCCCGCCCAGGATGAGGGCCGGGACCAGCGGCATCCCGGGGAAGCGCACGAAGAAGTTGAAGGCCCCGTAGGCGCCCACCGCCATGAAGGCGCCCGAGCCCAGCGAGATCTGCCCGCAGTAGCCCACGAGGATGTTCACGCCCAGCGCGGCCATGGACATGATGACCAACGGGATCAGGATGGCGCGGTAGAAGTAGTCCGACGCCATCGCGGGCACCGCCACGAAGGCCACGGCCAACAGCAGCAGGATGGCGATGCGGTCCTGGGTGATGGGAAAGATCTGCTGGTCGGCCTTGTAGTTGGTCTTGAACTGGCCGTTTTCGCGGTAGAACATTATTTACTCCAAATCTTTCAACCAAGGGTGATGATCTTTTGGCTGCGGGCACTGCGTGCCCTCGCAGGAAGACCATCCTTCGCCTGCGGCGAAGAACCCTGCGGGTTGATCGCGTATGTCATACGCGATCGATGATCTTCTCGCCGAACAAACCTTGGGGCCGGAACAGCAGGAACACGAGGGCCAGCACGTAGGCAAACCAGATCTCGATGCCGCCGCCCACGAAGGGGCCCAGGTACACCTCGGAGAGCTTCTCGCCCACGCCGATGATCAGCCCGCCGATGATGGCGCCCGGCACCGAGGTCAGGCCGCCCAGGATCACCACTGGCAGCGCGCGCAGCGCCACCGTGGTCAGCGAGAATTGCACGCCCAGCTTGGAGCCCCAGATCATCCCGGCCACCAGTGCCACGACACCGGCGACACACCACACGATGACCCAGATGTGGTTGAGCGGGATGCCGATGGACTGCGCCGCCTGGTGGTCGTCCGCCACGGCGCGCAATGCGCGGCCGGTCTTGGTCTTTTGAAAGAAGATGCTCAGCACCACCACCAGGGCGGCGGCAATGCCTGCGGCAATCACGTCTTCCTTGTTCACGAGCACGCCGCCCTCGAACACGGTGTCCAGCAGGAACACCGGGTCCTTGGGCATGCCGATGTCGATCTTGTAGATGTCGCTGCCGAAGAAGGTCTGGCCCAGGCCTTCCAGGAAGTAGGTGATGCCCAGCGTGGCCATGAGCAGCGTGGCGCCTTCCTGGTTCACGAGGTGGCGCAGCACCAGGCGCTCGATGAACCAGGCCACTGCGAACATGCACAGGCCTGCGATCAGGAACGCGGCCAGATTGGCCACGATGGGGTTGCTGATGCCGGTCCACTCCGGGATCCACTCGGCGAAGCGCGCCATGGCCAGGGCCGCGAACAGCACCATGGCACCCTGCGCGAAGTTGAAGACGCCCGAGGCCTTGAAGATCAGCACGAAGCCGAGTGCCACCAGCGCGTAGAGCATGCCGGCCATCAGGCCGCCGATCAGGGTTTCGAGAAAGAATGCCATTTGCTTGCCCTCAGTGGCTGGTGCCCAGGTAGGCGCGAATCACGTCTTCGTTGTTGCGCACTTCGTCCGGCGCGCCGTCACCGATCTTTTTGCCGTAGTCCAGCACCACGACGCGGTCGCTGATGTCCATCACCACGCCCATGTCGTGTTCGATGAGGACGATGGTGGTGCCGAACTCGTCGTTCACATCCAGGATGAAGCGGCACATGTCCTGCTTCTCCTCCACGTTCATGCCGGCCATGGGTTCATCGAGCAGCAGCACCTGGGGTTCCATGGCGAGGGCCCGGCCCAAGTCCACGCGCTTTTGCAGGCCGTAGGGCAGCTGGCCGACGGGGGTCTTGCGGTGCGCCTGGATCTCCAGGAAGTCGATGATGTGTTCGACCTTCTCGCGGTGGGCGATCTCCTCGCGCTCGGCCGGTCCGATGCGCAGTGCCTGCAGGAGCAGGTTGCTTTTGATCTTGAGGTTGCGCCCGGTCATGATGTTGTCGATCACGCTCATGCCCTTGAACAACGCCAGGTTCTGGAAGGTGCGCGCGATGCCCATCTCGGCGACCTGGCGGCTGTTCATGTGGCCAAAGGTCTGGCCGCGGAAGGTGATGGAGCCCTCGGACGGCGTGTACACCCCGTTGATGCAGTTGAGCATGGAGCTCTTGCCCGCGCCATTGGGGCCGATGATCGAGCGGATCTCGTGCTCGCGCACGTTGAATGAGATGTCGGTGAGCGCCTTGACGCCGCCGAACCGCAGGCTGATGTTCTTGACGTCGAGGATGACGTCGCCAATCTTCTTGCTGGTCATGTGTCTGCTGCCTCGTTGCGTGTCAGGCGGCCGCCCGGGTGGCGGGGAAGGTCTTGGCGTCGGTGATCTTCAGCGTGGCGCTCACGCTGCCCTTGCGCCCGTCCTCGAACTTCACCTGCGTTTCGATGAACTGCTCGGCCTTGCCCGTGTACAGCGCATCCACCAGCACGCCGTACTTCTCGGCGATGAAATTGCGGCGCACCTTGCGTGTGCGGGTCAGTTCGTCGTCGTCGGGGTCCAGCTCCTTGTGCAGCACCAGGAAGCGCGCGACCTGCGTGTCGGCCATGCCGGCTTCGGCGGCCAGGTCGGCGTTCACCTGCGAGATGCAGTCGGCGATCAGCTCGATCACCTTGGGCTTGGAGGCCAGGTCCACATAGCCGCCGTAAGGGATGCCCTGGCGCTCGGCCCAGTTGCCCACGGCCTCGTAGTCGATGTTGATGAAGGCACAGACCTGATCGCGCTGGTTGCCGAAGCAGACGGCTTCCTTGATGTGCGGGAAGAACTTGAGCTTGTTCTCGATGTAGTTGGGCGCGAACATGGCCCCGCTGGCCGTCTTGCCCACGTCTTTGGCGCGGTCGATGATGCGTAGCTGGCCGTTGGCGTCGATCACGCCGGCATCGCCGGTGTGGAAGTAGCCTTCGGCGTCGATCACCTCGGCGGTGGCGTCGGGCCGCTTGTAGTACTCCTTGAGCACCGACACGCCCTTGACCAGCACCTCGCCGTTGTCGGCGATCTTCAGCTCGATGCCGGGAGCCGCCTGGCCCACGGTGTTCAGGTCTACCTGGCCATCACGCTGCAGGCAGACGTAGGCGCAGGTTTCCGTCTGACCGTAGAGCTGCTTGAGGTTGATGCCGATGGAGCGGAAGAAGCGGAACAGGTCGGGCCCGATGGCCGCGCCTGCCGTGTAGGCCACGCGGATGCGCGACAGGCCCATCACGTTGCGCAGCGGTCCGTAGATGGCGAGGTCGGCCAGGCGGTACTTGAGGCGGTCGATTGCGCCCACGGGCTTGCCGTCCAGGAGATCGGAGCCCACGCGGCGCGCCAGCTGCATGCATTTCTCGAACAGCCAGCGCTTGGGCGCAGCGGCGTCTTCCATGCGGATGGAGACCGACGTCAGCATGCCTTCAAACACGCGCGGCGGGGCGAAGTAGTAGGTGGGGCCGATCTCGCGCAGGTCGATGGAGACGGTGCTGGCCGACTCGGGGCAGTTGATGGTGAAGCCGGCCACCATCCACTGCGCGAGCGAGAACAGGTGGTCCCCCACCCATGCCGGGGGCAGGTAGGAAATCACGTTGTCCTGCGGGCCCAGGCGGTCCACCTCCACCGCGCCTTGCGCAGAGGCGATGAAGCTGGCATGCGTCTGGCACACGCCCTTGGGCTTGCCCGTGGTGCCCGAGGTGTAGAGGATCACCGACACGTCCTGCGGGTCGATCTGCTCCACCAGGGCATCCCATGCGCCGGGGTGGGCCTTGTCCCACTCGGCGCCGCGCGCCACCAGCTGCGCGGTGCTGATGAGGCCCGGCTGGTCGTAGTGGCGCAGGCCGCGCGGGTCGTCATAGATGATGTGCTGGATGCCGGATACCGATTCGCGCACTTCCAGCAGCTTGTCCACCTGTTCCTGGTTTTCGGCAAACGCGAAGGCAATCTCCGCGTCCTGGATGACGAAGGTCATCTCGGCGGCCACGGCGTCCTGGTACAGCGGAATCGGCACGCCCCCCACGCTTTGCACGGCCACGAAGCCCATGTACAGGTGTGGCCGGTTGTCGCTGATCAGCGCCAGGTTCTGGCCCTTGGCAAAGCCCAGCGACAGCAGCCCGCAGGCCATGTGGCGCACCTCGGCCGCGGCGTCTTTCCAGCTCCAGGTCTGCCAGATGCCATATTCTTTCTCGCGCAGTGCTGCAGCGTCGGGGCGCTGGGCGGCGTGCTGCAGCAGTAGATGGGGGAATGTGGTCTTCATTCCGGTTCCTATCAGGGTCTGTGGAGGGCAGCGCACGGGAAACACGAAGTCCGCTGCCGGTTTGCAACCAATGGTAGGAACGACTTTGACGTTATCTTGTCTTTACGATGACAATTCAAGGGTTAGTCCTCAGGGGTCTAACCCTGACCGCCCTCGACAGGTGGTGATCGCGGGAGGCTGAGGGGTTCATGGGCGCGACAGGCGAGGGCGCTATGCTCGCCGCCATGTACGCCCCGTTCTTCGGACTCGAACACCCGCCTTTTTCCATCGCGCCCGACCCGCGCTACCTCTTCATGAGCGAGCGCCATCGCGAAGCCCTGGCCCACCTGCTGTACGGCCTGGATGCGGGCGGCGGCTTCGTGCTGCTCACCGGCGAGATCGGCACCGGCAAGACCACGGTGTGCCGCTGCTTCCTGGAACAGATTCCGCCGCAGTGCAACGTCGCTTACATCTTCAATCCGAAGCTCACGGTGCCTGAGCTGCTGCGCTCCATCTGCGACGAATTCGGCGTGGCGCACCGCCCCGCCATACCGGGGGCGGAGACCGTGAAGGACTGCCTGGACCCGCTCAACGACTTCTTGCTGCAGCAGCACGCGGCGGGGCGCAACAACGTGCTCATCATCGACGAGGCGCAGAACCTCGCACCCGATGTGCTGGAACAACTGCGCCTGCTCACCAACCTCGAGACCAGCGAGCGCAAGCTGCTGCAGATCATCCTCATCGGCCAGCCCGAGCTGCGTGCGATGGTGGCGGCGCCGGAGCTGGAGCAGCTCGCGCAGCGCGTGATCGCGCGCTACCACCTGGACGCCTTGAGCGCCGACGAAACACGCCAGTACATCGCCCACCGCCTGGCCGTGGCCGGGTTGCAAGGGCCGCTGCCTTTTCAGCAGCGGGCGCTGGCACGCGTGCACGCGCTCACGGGTGGCGTGCCGCGGCGCATCAACCTGCTGTGCGACCGTGCCCTGCTGGGTGCTTACGGCGCGGGTGTGCGCGAGGTGACCGATGCCATGGTGCGCCGCGCCGCGCGCGAGGTGTTCGACGCGCCCGCTACGGCGCGCCCCGGCACGGCGGGGCGCTGGCTGGCCGCTGGAACCGGTGGGCTGGTGGGCGCGGCGGCGCTGGGCGGGCTGGCCTGGGCCCTGGGCTGGTGGCCGCTCGCAGACGGTGGCGCCGGCTCCACACAGGCGCAGGCACAGACACAGAGGCCGGCCATCGCCGCGTCGGCTGCGGCCGTGCCCGCGTCATCCCCCGCCTCGGCCGCTTCTGCGCCCGACGCGCCGGCCCTCCCGCCGACATTGGCGCAGTTCCTGGCCATCCAGCCCGTGGCGCAGGCGCCGGCGGCATGGCAGGCGCTGGCCCGGCAGTGGCAGGCGAGCGTGCCCGACGGCGCCACGGACCCCTGCGCCGCGCTGGCGCCCGAGGGCCTGCGCTGCTACCGCAGCCGCCGCGCCAGCCTGAACCTGCTGCGCCAGCTCGACCGGCCCGTGCTGCTGATGCTGCGGCCCGCCGAGGGCGATGCGCAGGGCGAGGCCCTGGCGCCTGAGGTGGCGGTCTTGCTGCGCCGGCTGGATGACGGCACCGCCACGCTGGAAGGCGTTCAGGGCCAGACGCTGCAGGTGCGCGTGACGGAGCTTGCGCCGCTGTGGCGCGGCGAGGTTGCCACGCTGTGGAAGGCCCCTGCCGAGCTGGCCGATTCGGGCGACGTCACCGCCACTGCCGCGGGCGCTGCCTGGCTGGACCAGCAACTGGCGGCCGCCGGCGCAGGCACCGCCGCAGCCCGTACCGCAACGCCCGCCGCGCGCCGCGCGCGCATCCACCAATTTCAGCTGGGCCAGGGCCTCACGCCCGATGGCCGCGCTGGTCCCTTGACCCTGATGTTGCTCAACCGCGCCGCAGGCGTGCCGGAGCCGCGTTTGCTCAGCGGAGCCTGAACCCATGTCCTACATTCTTGATGCGCTGCGGCGCGCCCAGGCCGAGCGCGGCCGTGGCAGCGTGCCCGGCCTGCATACCCCCGCGTCGCCCGTGGCGGTGCCCACCGTGCAGCGCGCCGCACCGGCGCGGGGGCTGCCCTGGATGGTGCTTGCAGCGCTGGCGGGCGTAGGGGCGGCAGCCGGCGCCTGGTGGCTGGTGCGTGCGCCCAGTGCGACGGTGGCCGCGGTGGTGCCTGCGCCCGCCTCCGCGATACCGGCGCCTGCCGCTCCAGCCTCCGCCGCGCCGATGGCCGTGCCGGCCCATGGGGCAGCGCCGGCGCCCGAAACTGCGCCCGCAACCACACCAACACCAACACCAACGCCAACACCAGCGCCAACACCAGCGCCAACACCAGCGCCAGCGCCAACACCAGCGCCAACACCAGCGCGAGTACCGGCATCGGCATCAGCACCAGCATCCAAACCCACGCCCGAGCGCTCCGCCCGCGCCGAAGCGCCTGCCCCCCGGCCCGAGCGCAGCGCGCCGGCCCCCGCGGCGCCTGCCCGCGCACCGGCCCCGCGCGCTGCGCCGCCGGCACCCGCGCCGCAGGAATCGACGGGAACCGTCTTTGCCCTGGCCGACCTGCCGGCGAGCGTGCGTGAGCAACTGCCCACCCTGCAGCTCGCGGGCGTGACCTACTCGTCCAACCCCGTGTACCGCATGGTGATCGTCAACGGCCAGGTGCTGCACGAGGGGGATACCGCCGCCCCCGGCCTGGTGCTGGAGCGCATCGAGCCGGCGCGCACCGTGTGGGCGTTCCGCGGCTACCGCTATGCCTTGCCGACGCAGTGATGGGTTTGTGGTCAAACAGGGCTTGAACCCAGCATCAGTAAGCGCCAACAGCTATTAAATCAATAGCATACGAGTGTGTCGATACCTCGGACCGGCCAGGCGTTGGTTCGTGGTATTCCCGCTGCCCCGCTGCGCGCTTTGACCGCATGCTTGCGCGCATGAGCCAAGACGCCTCCCTGCACCAGCGGCGCCGCCCGCCCACGGCCCAAGAACTCAGCGGCATTCCTTGGATGGCGTTGCTGCAGCCCGCTGAGCGCGAACGGGCGGTGGCCGCGCTGGCCGTCGGCGATGCCCAGCCGGGCGACTACGTGTGCCGTGTGGGCCGGCCGGTGACGTACTGGTTTGGGGTGGTCGAGGGCCTGCTCAAGATGAGCGCGGACAACGCCGACGGGCTGACCATGACCTTCACCGGCGTGCCGCCCGGCGGCTGGTTTGGCGAAGGCACGGCGGTCAAGCGCGAGCCCTACCGCTACAACATCCAGGCCCTGCGCAGGAGCGTGGTGGCGGGCCTGCCCATCGACACCTTCCATTGGCTGCTGGACCATTCCATCGGCTTCAACCGTTTCGTGATGAACCAGCTCAACGAGCGCCTGGCGCAGTTCATCGCCGCGCGGGAAATCGACCGCCTCACCAACCCCGACCTGCGCGTGGCGCGCAGCCTGGCGGCGCTGTTCAACCCCGTGCTCTACCCGGGCGTCGGGGAAGTGCTGCGCATCACCCAGCAGGAGCTGGCCTACCTGGTCGGCCTGTCGCGCCAACGTGTGAACGAGGCCCTGGCGACCCTGGAAGCGCAGGGGGCGATCCGCGTGGAGTACGGCGGCCTGCGCGTGCTGGACCTGCAGGCGCTGCGCACCAGCCTGTTCAGGCGGATGGAGCCGGCGGACGCGGGCCGCCACGGGCCCCGGCGCCGCGCTTCACCGCGCAGGGCGCCGGCCGACGAGAACGAGCCCGCCGCCATGATCTGAAGGCGCGGTAGATGGGGCGGGGCGCGGCGCGCTCCACGGCGCGAGACAATAGCGCCATGCCCGAAACGCCCGCCCGTCCCCCCGCACGGTCCGTCCCCGCACCGTCCGCTTCTGCTTCCCCCACTCCGCTGCGCCCGCGGCTGGTGCTGCGCAAGCCGACCACGCCCGCAGCACCTGTGGCTACCGGCAAGGCGCCGGGCCGGTCCGCAGGCCGCACGGCCGGCACGGCCGCACCCAGCGGCGCGGCAGGCGCCCCCCGTACGGCGAGCCGGCACGCGCCGGCCGCGCCGCGCCCTCCTGCCACCCGTGCGCCCGCTGGCGCTGCGCAGGCGCCTGCAGACGGCCGCATGCGCCTGAACAAGCGCATGGCCGATCTGGGGCTGTGCTCGCGCCGCGAGGCCGACGACTGGATCGCCCAGGGCTGGGTGCGCGTCAACGGGCAGGTGGCGGCCATGGGGCTGCAGGTGGGGCCGCACGACCGCATCGACGTGGACCGCGCGGCCCAGGGCCACCAGCGCCAGCAGGTGACCATCCTGCTGCACAAGCCCATGGGCTATGTGAGCGGCCAGGCCGAGGACGGCCACACGCCGGCCGTGGCGCTGATCAACCCACGTACGCACTGGAAGGACGATGAGAGCCGCACGCGCTTTTCGCCCGCGCAGCTCAAGGGCCTGGCGCCCTGCGGGCGGCTGGACATCGACTCCGTGGGCCTGCTGGTGCTGACGCAGGACGGGCGCGTGGCGCGCCAGCTCATCGGCGAGGACTCGACGGTGGACAAGGAGTACCTGGTGCGCGTGCAGTACGGCGATCGCGCGCAGGATGTGCGCGCCGTCTTCCCCGCCGACAAGCTGGCGCTGCTGAACCATGGCCTGGCGCTGGACGGCCAGCAGCTCAAGCCGGCGGTGGTGGAGTGGCAGAACCCCGAGCAACTGCGCTTCGTGCTGCGCGAGGGCAAAAAGCGCCAGATCCGCCGCATGTGCGAGCTGGTGGGCCTCAAGGTGGTGGGCCTCAAGCGCATCCGCATCGGCCAGGTGCTGCTGGGCAAGCTGCCGCCGGGCCAGTGGCGCTTCCTGGCGCCGGGTGAGCGCTTTTAAGCTATTAAATCAGGAGCTGCTAGCGCTCGCCAAAAGGGTGTTTGCAGTTCAAAACCCTTTGAAATGCAGAAAAGGAGAGCGCAAGCCGCTCTCTTTTTTGATGGCTGCGGTGGGCGTTCAGTCGCTGTTGCCGCTCGACAGCGGTGCGTTGTAGATCACCGCGCCCAGGATCGCGCCGACGCTGGGGCATGCGGCCAGCGTGGCATCGGTTGGTGGCAAATCGCCGTGCCGCGCCCCTTGAAGCCGGGCGCGGCGCCCCCACCTGCGCATGCGTTCCGGCTGCGCCGGAGAACATGGTTGAATCCCCTGTGATTTCTTTCCCGTTGCCCTTGTTTGAAAAACACCTATGAGCAAGCACACCCATTCCTTCCAGGCCGAAGTGGCGCAACTGCTGCACCTGGTCACGCATTCGCTGTATTCCAACAAAGAGATCTTCCTGCGCGAGCTGGTCTCCAACGCCTCGGACGCCTGCGACAAGCTGCGCTTTGAAGCGCTGAACAATGCCGCGCTGTACGAGGATGCGCCCAACCTGGAGGTGCGCGTGTCCTTCGACAAGGAAGCGCGCACGCTGACCATCACCGACAACGGCATCGGCATGAGCGAGCAGGAGGCCATTGACCACCTGGGCACGATCGCCAAGAGCGGTACGCGCGACTTCATGAACCGCCTGTCGGGCGACCAGAAGGCCGACGCGCAGCTGATCGGCCAGTTTGGCGTGGGCTTCTACTCGGGCTTCATCGTGGCCGACCGCATCACGGTCGAGAGCCGCCGCGCGGGCCTGCCCGCCAGCGAAGGCGTGCGCTGGGCCAGCGGCGGCGCGGGTGACTTCGAGGTAGAGGCCATCGAACGTGCGGCGCGCGGCACCAGCGTGATCCTGCACCTGCGCGAGGATGCCGAGGAGTTCCTCAACGCCTGGAAGATCAAGCAGGTGATCGGCAAGTATTCCGACCACATCAGCCTGCCCATCCTCATGGAGAAGGAGGAGTGGAAGGAGAGCGAGAAGGAAGGCGAGCCGGGCCAGATGGTGAAGACCGGCGAGTGGGAAACCGTGAACAAGGCCAGCGCCCTGTGGACGCGGCCCAAGAAGGACATCACCGACGAGCAGTACCAGGACTTCTACAAGTCCATCAGCCACGACTTCGAGAACCCGCTCACCTGGAGCCACAACCGCGTCGAGGGCAACACCGAGTACACGCAGCTGCTGTACATCCCTGCCAAGGCGCCGTTCGACCTGTGGAACCGCGACAAGAAGGCCGGCGTGAAGCTGTACGTCAAGCGCGTGTTCATCATGGACGACGCCGAGTCGCTCATGCCCAGCTACCTGCGCTTCGTCAAGGGCGTGATCGACTCCGCTGACCTGCCGCTGAACGTGAGCCGCGAGCTGCTGCAGGAAAGCCGCGACGTGCGCCTGATCCGCGACGGCTCGGTCAAGCGCGTGCTGTCCATGCTCGAGGACCTGGCCAAGCACGACAAGCATGAGGCAGCGGCGGAAGGCGCCGATGGCGTGCAGGACGTGGTCAGCGCCGAGGACAAGGCCAAGGAAGGCAAGTACACCCAGTTCTACGCCGAGTTCGGCGCCGTGCTCAAGGAAGGCCTGGGCGAGGACTTCGCCAACCGCGAACGTCTGGCCAAGCTGCTGCGCTTTGCCTCCACCACATCGGATACGCCGAGCGTTTCCTTTGCCGACTACAAGGCGCGCATGAAGGAGGGCCAGGAGGCCATCTACTACATCACCGCCGACACGCTGGCCGCCGCCAAGAACAGCCCGCAGCTCGAAGTCTTCAAGAAGAAGGGCATCGAGGTGCTGCTCATGACCGACCGCGTGGACGAGTGGGCGCTGAACTACCTGCAGGACTTCGACGGCACGCCCCTGCAGTCCGTGGCCAAGGGCGCGGTGGACCTGGGCAAGCTGCAGGACGAGGCCGAGAAGAAGGCCGCCGAGGAGGCCGCCGAGGCCTTCAAGCCCGTGCTCGCCAAGCTCAAGGAAGCCCTCAAGGACAAGGCCGAGGACGTGCGCGTGACCACGCGCCTGGTCGATTCACCCGCTTGCCTGGTGGTGCAGGACGGCGGCATGAGCACGCAGCTCGCGCGCCTGCTCAAGCAGGCCGGCCAGAGCGCGCCTGACGCCAAGCCCGTGCTGGAAGTGAACCCCGAGCATGCGCTGGTCAAGAAGCTGGACGGCAGCGTGCACTTTCACGACCTGGCACACATCCTGTTCGACCAGGCGCTGCTCGCTGAGGGCGGCCTGCCTGAGGACCCGGCCGCGTACGTGAAGCGCGTGAACGCGCTGCTGGCCTGAGCGATGGGAGGGATGGCGGCATCTGGTATGCCTGATTGGGGCGCATCTGCTGCTGTACCCGCCGCGTCGCGCGCGCGATAGTCCCTGACAGGCGCGGGGGCCCGCTGTGGTGTCGCCCGGCGCCACAGCTCAGAGGCCCCCATGTCCCATCCAGAGCGCCTGCCCCGCAACGGGGCGCCGCGCAAAACCATACCGATCGTTCCCGAGTCCACTTCGCTGTACGAGGCGCAGCAGAAGATCTATCCGCGCTCCATTCGCGGCACCTTCGCGCGCTGGCGCTGGCTCATGGTGTGGGCCACGCAGATCGTGTTCTACGGCCTGCCATGGCTGGAGTGGGGGCAGCGCCAGATGGTGCTGTTCGACCTGGGCGCGCGGCGCTTTTACCTGTTCGGCCTGGTGCTGTACCCGCAGGACTTCATCTACCTCACGGGTCTGCTCATCATCTCGGCGCTGGCGCTGTTTTTGTTCACCGCCGTCGCCGGGCGGCTGTGGTGCGGCTTTGCCTGCCCGCAGACGGTCTATACCGAAATCTTCCTGTGGATAGAGCACCGCATCGAGGGCGACCGCAGCGCGCGCCTGCGCCTGGACAACGGCGGCTGGACGGCCGAGAAGCTGTGGAAGAAGTCGGCCAAGCAGTTGGTCTGGATCGCCTTCTCGCTGTGGACCGGCTTCACCTTCGTGGGCTACTTCGTGCCCATCCGTGAACTGGGTGGCGAACTGCTGGCGCTGCAGGGCGGCTGGCAGATCTTCTGGGTGCTGTTCTACGGCCTGGCCACGTACGGCAACGCGGGCTTCCTGCGCGAGCAGGTGTGCAAGTACATGTGCCCGTATGCGCGCTTCCAGAGCGCGATGTTCGACAAGGACACGCTGATCGTCACCTACGACGCGCAGCGCGGTGAGACGCGCGGGCCGCGCAGCAAGACGGCCGCGCCCGCGCGCGGGCAGGGCGATTGCATCGACTGCACGCTGTGCGTGCAGGTCTGCCCCGTGGGCATAGACATCCGCGAGGGGCTGCAGTACGAGTGCATAGGCTGCGGCCTGTGCGTGGATGCCTGCAACAGCGTGATGGACAAGGTGGGCCTGCCGCGCGGCCTGATCCGCTACGCCACGCACAACGGCATGGCCAGCCGCTGGAGCGCTGCGCAGATGCTGCGCCGCGTGGCGCGGCCGCGTGTGCTGATCTATACGGCGGTGCTGGTTGCCCTGAGCGTGGCCATGCTCGCCAGCATGGCGCTGCGCACGCCGCTCAAGGTGGACGTGGTGCGCGACCGCGCCGCGCTCTCGCGCATCGTGGCGGGCGGCAAGCTGGAGAACATCTACCGCCTGCAGATCATGAACGCCACCGAGGCGCCGCAGCGCTACCGCATCGGCGCCAGCGGCATCGCGGGGCTGGAGGTGGCGTCCGAACCCGAGGTGGAGATCGGCGCCGCGCAGGCGCGCTGGGTACCCGTGCGCCTGCGCATTCCCTACGGCTCCATGCCACCGGGTTCGCACCCGGTGCTCTTCGATGTCGAGGCGCTCGGCGACACGCCGGCGCGCGTGACGGAGAAGGCCATCTTCCTGGTGCCGCGATGAGGTGGTCTGGCCGCCAGGGGCGCGGCGGCCTGCCCTCGACAGGGTGGGCGTGCTGGCGGATACTGCGGCGCTCCAGGCATCGCGCCTGGGATGCAACAGGAGCCGTCGAACCACCCATGTGCACCGCGCTGTACGTTTGAAGGAGACGCGCAATGCTTGGATTCACCGCGCTGGAACTGGCCCGCATCCAGTTCGGCTTCACCATTTCGATGCACATCATCTTTCCGGCCATCACCATCGGGCTGGCGAGCTACCTGGCCGTCCTCGAAGGGCTGTGGCTGTGGCGCAAGAACCCGGTGTACCGCGACCTGTACCACTTCTGGTCGAAGATCTTCGCGGTCAACTTCGCCATGGGCGTGGTTTCGGGGCTGGTCATGGCCTACCAGTTCGGCACCAACTGGAGCCATTACTCGGCCTTCGCGGGCAGCATCACCGGGCCGCTGCTGGCCTACGAGGTGCTCACGGCTTTCTTCCTGGAGGCGGGCTTTCTCGGCGTGATGCTGTTCGGCTGGCGCAAGGTCGGCCCCGGCCTGCATTTCTTCGCCACCGTGATGGTGGCCCTGGGTACGCTGGTGTCGGCCACCTGGATCCTGGCCTCCAACAGCTGGATGCAGACGCCCCAGGGTTTCGAGATCGTCAACAACGTGGTGGTCCCGACGGACTGGTTCGAGGTCATCTTCAACCCGTCCTTTCCCTACCGGCTCGCCCACATGACGGTGGCGGCGTTCCTGTCCACCGCGCTGTTCGTGGGCGCGTCGGCGGCGTGGCACCTGCTGCGCGGCAACGACAACCCGCGCGTGCGCACCATGCTGTCCATGGCCATGTGGATGCTTCTCGTGGTGGCGCCCGTGCAGGTCGCCATCGGCGATTTGCACGGCCTGAACACGCTTCAGCACCAGCCGGCCAAGCTGGCGGCGATGGAGGGGCACTGGGAGAGCAAGCCGGGCGAGGGCGTGCCGCTCACCCTTGTCGGCTGGCCCGACATGGAGGCCGAGACCACGCGCTACGCGCTGGAGATTCCCCGGCTCGGCAGCCTGATCCTCACGCACTCGTGGGACGGGCAGTACCAGGGCCTCAAGGAGTTCGCGCCGCAGGATCGGCCCAATGCCGCCATCGTGTTCTGGAGCTTCCGCCTCATGGTGGGGCTGGGCATGCTGATGCTGCTGCTGGGGCTGTGCAGCGCCTGGCTGCGCTGGCGCCGCGGGCTGTACCGCTCGCGGCTCTTTCTGCGCTTTGCGGTCTGGATGGGACCGACGGGGCTGATCGCCATCCTCGCGGGCTGGTTCACCACCGAGATCGGCCGCCAGCCCTGGATCGTCTATGGCGTCATGCGCACGCAGGACGCGATGTCCAACCACTCCGCGCTGGTGCTGGGCACCTCGCTGATCATCTTTGTCGTGGCGTACTTCATCGTGTTCGGCATCGGCACGCGCTACCTGCTCAAGCTCGTGGCCCTGGGGCCCGACGTCTATGACGATACGGGCGATGACGGCTCCGATGCGCCGCAGCGCCGGCCAGCACGGCCGCTGTCCGCCGCCCCGGACGCACCGGCCGGCGCCATCCACACCACTCCTCGGAAGGGCTGAACCATGGGCATCGATCTACCGGTCGTCTGGATCATCATCATTGCCTTCGGGCTGATGATGTACGTGATCATGGACGGGTTCGACCTGGGCATAGGCATCCTGTTCCCGTTCGTGAAGGCGCGCGAGGACCGCGACGTCATGGTCAACACCGTGGCGCCCGTGTGGGACGGCAACGAGACCTGGCTGGTGCTGGGCGGCGCCGGACTCATGGCCGCCTTTCCGCTGGCCTACGCCGTGGTGCTCAGCGCGCTGTACCTGCCGCTGCTGCTCATGCTGCTGGGCCTCATCTGGCGTGGCGTGGCCTTCGAGTTCCGCTTCAAGGCGGACGAGCACCACAAGCCCTTCTGGGACATCGCCTTCATGGGCGGTTCCTACGTGGCCACGTTCTTCCAGGGCGTGGTGCTGGGGGCGTTCCTGAACGGCTTCGAGGTGCGCGATGGCGTCGCCACGGGCGGCGCGCTGGCCTGGATCACGCCGTTCAGTCTGTTCACGGGGCTGGCGCTGCTGCTGGCCTATGCGCTGCTCGGGGCCACCTGGCTCATCATCAAGACCGAGGGCGCGCTGCACGATCGCATGGTGGCGCTGGCCCGCCCGGCCACGCTGGCGCTGCTGGCGGCCATCGTCATCGTGAGCGTGTGGACCCCGCTGACCCACGCGGCCATCGCGCAGCGCTGGTTCAGCTGGCCCAACCTCGCGTTCTTCGCGCCCGTTCCGCTGCTGGTGCTGGTCACGGCCGTCGGCATCCTGCGCAGCCTGCGCGGCGGCAATCCCGGCGCGGCGCCGTTCCTGCTCACGCTGTGCCTGCTGTTCCTGGGCTACAGCGGCCTGGGCATCAGCCTGTGGCCGCACATCATCCCGCCGGCCATCACCCTGCGCGAAGCGGCCGCGCCGCCGCAGAGCCTGGGCTTCACGCTCGTGGGCGCGCTGCTCATCATCCCGATCATCCTGGCCTATACGGCCTGGTCGTACTACGTGTTCCGCGGCAAGGTGCGCCCGGGCGAGGGCTACCACTGATGGCGCCGCCCGCCCCGCGCAAGCCCTGGCTGCGGCGCATCGGCTGGCTGGTGCTGATCTGGGCCGCCAGCGTCACCACCCTGGGCATCGTGGCGTGGTTGCTCCGGGGACTGATGGGCCTGGCGGGCCTGACCGCCTAGCTCACACCGTGCCTCCCTCAGAGCGTCACGCAACCCGCGACGCATGAAACTGGCGCTACCCAAGCCAGGGCAGCCGAGCAAGGGCCGCCCCGCAGCGAGGGCTGCGTCCCCCTTCCCGCATCGCGTAGCGATGCGAGAGAAGGGGGAAGGCGCGTAGCGCCACAGGGGGTTGTTTCACTTCACCGCGAGGCGGCCCAGCGTGGCCAGCGCGGCTTCGCTGCGCGCGTTCCATTCCTGGCCGTAGTTCAGCCGCAGGCAGTGCGCGAAGCTGCGCGAGGCCGAAAAGATCGGGCCCGGCGCGATGCTGATGCCGTGCTGCAGCGCCTGACGGTGCAGCCGCAGCGTGTCGGTGCCATCGGGTAGCTCTAGCCACAGGAAGTAGCCGCCCGCCGGCTGCGTGGCGCGCGTGCCTGGCGGGAAGTGCGCGGCCACGGCCTCGGCCACGAGCGCCTGGCGCGCGGCCAGGGTTTGGCGCAGGCGGCGCAGGTGCTTGTCGAAGCCGCCGCGCTCCAGATATGTGGCCAGCGCCAGCTGCACGGGCGCCGATGCGCCCAGCGTGGTGGTCAGCTTCTGGCGCGCCACGGCTTGCGCGAAGCGGCCCGGCGCGGCCCAGCCGATGCGATAGCCCGGCGCCAGGCATTTGGAGAACGAGGAGCAGTGCAACACCAGCCCCTCACGGTCGAAGGCCTTGGCGGGCAGCGGGCGCCTGTCGCCGAAGTACAGCTCGGCATACACGTCGTCCTCGATCAGCGGCACGCCGTGGCGCGTGAGCAGCTCCACCAGGGCCTGCTTCTTGGCCTCTGGCATCAGGCCGCCCAGCGGGTTCTGGAAGGTGGTCATGAGCCAGCAGGCCCTGGGGCCGTGGCGCGCGATGGCGTGCTCCAGCGCCGCCAGGTCTATGCCCTCGCGCGGGTGGGTCGGCACCTCAATGGCCTGCAGGCCCATGCGCTCCAGCGTCTGCAGCGCCGCGTAGAACGTGGGTGATTCGACCACCACGGAGTCGCCCGGGCGCGTGACTGCCGCCAGGCACAGGTTCAACGCCTCCAGCGCGCCGTTGGTGACGATGATCTCGTCGGTGCGCACCTGCAGGCCGTCGGCAAGGTAGCGCAGCGCGATCTGCCGGCGCAGCGCCGGGTTGCCGGGCGAGAGGTCGTCCACCGTGCTCCACGGGTCGAGCGCCTGGGCGCTGGCGGCCACGGCTTGCCCCAGGCGGGACAGCGGGAACAGCAGCGGGCTGGGAAAGGCCGAGCCGAAGGCGACCACGTCGCGCGCCATGCTGGCTTCGAGCACCTCGAACACGAGTTCGCTCACGTCCACGGCGATCGACGCGTCCTGCGGCTGCGAGGCCAGCTCCGGCTCGGGCGGGCGCTTGCGCGCGCCCTCGCTCACGTAGTAGCCCGAGCGTTCGCGCGCACGCACCAGGCCGCGCGCCTCCAGCAGGTAGTAGGCCTGGAACACCGTGGAGGCGCTGATGCCGCGGCTTGTGCAAGTGTGGCGCACCGAGGGCAGGCGGTCGCCGGGGCGGAGCACGCCGTCACGGATGGAAGCTTCGATGTCCGCCGCGAGGGCCTCATAGCGTTTCATGCGGCCGATTCTAGTGTCCTGAGTTAGAAATTCGCAGACAAAATCTTTCAACGCTTGCAAGGATGTCTTGGGCAGACTTGGCCCAGACGAATGGTTTTGGATCAGCGTTGTTGAGTTTGAGGTATTGGCGGATTGCTTGTTCGAGCTGTCTTGTTGATCTGTGCGTGCCGCGACGGATGTACTTCTCAGTGAGGGTAGCGAACCAACGCTCTACCTGGTTCAGCCAGGATGCCGAGGTGGGAGTGAAGTGCACGTGAAACCTGGGGTGTCTGGCGAACCA
>NZ_MTBE01000014.1:0-85985 GCF_002916785.1 Diaphorobacter sp. LR2014-1
GCCACCGGAGATGCTGCTCAAGGCCTTGCTGCTGCAGATCCTGTTCTCCATCCGCAGCGAGCGCCAGTTGGTCGAAGCGATCAACTACAACCTGCTGTACCGCTGGTTCGTGGGCCTGAACATCGAAGACAAGGTCTGGGACCACTCCACTTTCAGCGCCAACCGCGAACGTCTGTTCAACGAAGACCTCGCCCGCGCCTTCTTCGAGCGCGTCAAGCTCAGTGCCCAGTGGGGCAAGCTCGCCAGCGACGAGCACTTCAGCGTGGACGGCACGCTCATTGACGCCTGGGCCTCGCACAAGAGCTTCAAGCGCAAAGACGACGACAGCGGCACGCCGCCTGGGCGCAACCCCGAGGTGGACTTCAAGGGGCAGGAGCGCTGCAACGACACCCACGAGAGCACCACGGACGCCGATGCCCGGCTGTTCAAGAAGAGCCAGGGCGACAAATCCCGCCTGTGCCACATGGGGCACATCCTCATGGAGAACCGCAACGGGCTGATCGTGGATGTCGAGATCACCCACGCCAGCGGCACGGCCGAGCGCGAGGCGGCGCTGGCCATGTTGGAGCGTCGGGGCAACAGGAACAAACGGGCCACGGTCGGTGCCGACAAGGGCTACGACAGCAAGGCCTTCATCAAAGGCTGCAGAAAGCTCAAAGTCACGCCCCACGTGGCGGCCAAGGACAAACACTCGGCGGTGGATGCGCGAGTGACACGGCACGAGGGCTACAAGACCAGCCTGAAGGTGCGCAAGCGCATCGAAGAGGCCTTTGGCTGGATCAAGACCGTCGGTGGTCTGGCAAAGACCAAGCTGATCGGTCAGGCCAAGCTCACGGGCCAGGCGCTGCTGTGCTTTGCCACCTACAACCTTGTGCGAATGGGCAGCATCGGCGGCTGGTGGGACGCGCATCATGCGTGAGCCCAGGGATACGTGCGCCCGAAATGGGCGGGAGGGCCTGCAAACCGGCCAGATGGGCCGTTGCAATCGCTGCGCAGACGCGTCTGGGCAGCTCGTGTCTTCGCACTCAGCGTCCCTGATGCGTTCGAAAAGCACTTTTTCAACGGCCTGTTAAAGGTAAGGGAAGTCTGGAGACTTGGGCCAACCAGTGCATGGCGCTGCGCGACGACTTGATCGCCCTGGCGCAGCGGCGCGTGCTGCAACAGGCACGGGCCTATCCCTTCTCGCTGCTCGATGTCCAGTTGGCCCAGCAGACCACTGGCGCAGGCACGACTTTCCTGCGTTGGCGCAACCACGATCGTTCCTTGATGGGCGTGGCGCTGTGGGAGTCGCTGCTCGACCGCCCGGCGACGCCGGCCTCGCTGATCGACGACCTGTACGCGATGGAACTGCAACGCATCGCGCTGAACATGCAGATCAGCCTCCTTCACACGCTGGGCCGCCAAGCCCAGGAGTGCGCCAGCAAGGCCGCGCAGGCCGAAGCGGCTTACCTGCGGCGTGCCCACGGGCACGCCGCGTCCGTTCCATCCACCACCCCCAAGGAATCACCATGAGCACGCACTTCGTCGGCGAGGGCAACATCGGTTCTGCGCCGGACTACCGCGAATTCCCGAACGGCAACGACGAGCCGCGCCGGCTGCTTCGCCTGAACGTCTACTTCGACAACCCGATCCCGAAGAAGGACGGCGAGTACGAAGATCGCGGCGGCTTCTGGGCGCCCGTGGAGCTGTGGCACCGCGACGCCGAGCACTGGAAGACGCTGTACCAGAAAAGTATGCGGGTGCTGGTCGAGGGCCGCACCGTGCGCGACGAATGGGAGGACGCCGACGAGAACGAGCGCGTGACGTTCAAGGTCGAGGCGCGGCGCGTGGGCATCCTGCCGTACCGCATCGAGTCGGTGGCGCTCAGCGCCAAGCCGGCCGGCGGACAGTAGTTCGCCCATCGCCGCTCCCCCGAGGGCGGCTGTAGCAACCGTCATACGCCCGCGATGCACCAGCGAGCTATCCCCAGGGGATAGCTCCAAGGTCGTCCACAGAGTTCCAGCCGCCCTCCCGAAACGACGCTCTTGCTGTGCCAGCTCCTGCGGTCTATGCGCACTGCTGCGGCAACGGACCGCCTGCCGATCACAAAGCGGTGTCTGCATCAATCGGCTTCCTTGCTGCCGGCATCTCCTGGCCCCGCCAAGCTGACGCCCTTCCGATGAACCGCACATTTCCAAGGAGGCTTCATGCGCGTGTTCCTGTGCGAGAAGCCGTCCCAGGGCAAGGACATCGCCCGTGTGCTGGGCGCCGGCCAACGCGGCAACGGCTGCTACAGCGGCGCGGGTGTCGTCGTGACCTGGTGCATCGGTCATCTGGTGGAGGCGGTTCCGCCCGAAGGCTACGGCGAGCAATACAAGCGCTGGGCCATCGAGCAACTGCCCATTCTTCCCGAGCGTTGGCGTGTCGAGCCCAAGGCGGCGACCGCAGCGCAATTCAAGGTCGTGCAGCAGCTCGTCGCCAAGGCGGGCGAGCTGGTGATAGCGACCGACGCCGACCGCGAGGGCGAGATGATCGCCCGCGAGATCATCGACCTGTGCGGCTACCGCGGGCCGATTCAGCGCCTGTGGCTGTCGGCGCTCAACGATGCGTCGATCCGCAAAGCGCTGCGTGCGCTCAAGCCGTCCGCCGAGACGCTGCCGCTGTATTTCTCCGCACTCGCCCGATCGCGCGCCGACTGGCTGATCGGGATGAACTTGAGCCGCTTGTTCACACTGCTGGGGCGTCAGGCCGGCTATACGGGCGTGCTGTCGGTGGGGCGCGTGCAGACGCCGACGCTGAAGTTGGTCGTGGATCGTGATCGCGAGATCGCGCGATTCGTCTCCATGCCGTATTGGGCCGTGGATGTGCTGCTATCCCATGCCGGCCAATCCTTCACCGCGAGCTGGATACCGCCCGAAGGCAGCACGGATGCAGCGGGTCGCTGCCTTCAGCAGCCGGTGGCGCAGCAGGCTGCGGATCGCATTCGCGCGGCACGCGATGCGCAGGTCGTGTCGGTGGACACCGAGCGCGTGCGCGAGGCACCGCCGCTGCCGTTCGACCTGGGCACGCTGCAGGAGGTGTGCTCCAAGCAGTTGGGCCTCGACGTGCAGGAGACGCTGGACATTGCCCAGGCGCTGTACGAGACGCACAAGGCGACAACGTACCCGCGCTCCGATTCGGGCTACCTGCCCGAGAGCATGCTGGCCGAGGTGCCGACCGTACTCGACAGCCTGGTCAAGACCGACCCCAGCCTGCGGCCGCTGATCGAGCGCCTGGATCGCCAACAGCGTTCGCGTGCGTGGAACGACGGCAAGGTGTCGGCTCACCACGGCATCATCCCGACGCTGGAGCCCGCCAACCTGTCGGCCATGAACGAGAAGGAGCTGGCCGTCTACCGGCTGATCCGCGCCCATTACCTCGCGCAGTTCCTCCCGCACCATGAGTTCGACCGGACGGTGGCGCAGTTCTCGTGCGGCAGTCAGTCGCTGGCGGCCGTGGGCAAGCAGATCGCCGTCATCGGCTGGCGTGAGGTGCTGGCGACGCCAGGGCCGGACGATGCCGATGGCGAGGATGCGCAGCGCAGCCAGGTGCTGCCCGCCCTGCATGCGGGCCTGTCCTGCCCGGTCGGAAAGGTGGATCTCAAGGCGCTGAAGACGCTGCCGCCCAAGCCCTACACGCAGGGCGAGCTGATCAAGGCCATGAAGACCGTCGCCAAGTTCGTGACCGACCCGCGGCTGAAACAGAAGCTGCGAGATACCACCGGCATCGGCACCGAGGCGACACGCGCCAACATCATCAACGGTCTGATCGGTCGCGGCTACCTGGTCAAGAAAGGCCGCGCCGTCCGCGCTTCCGACGCGGCATTCACGCTCATCGACGCGGTGCCCTCGGCCATCGCCGACCCCGGCACCACGGCGGTGTGGGAGCAGGCGCTGGACATGATCGAGGCCGGCCAGATGGCGCTGGACACCTTCATCGAGAAGCAGTCCGTGTGGGTCGGCCAGCTCGTGCAGCAGTACCGCGGCGCAACGCTCTCGCTCAAGCTGCCGCCGGCGCCGGCCTGCCCGCAGTGCGGCGCACCGATGCAGCAGCGCACGGGCAAGAGCGGCGCGTTCTGGTCCTGTTCGCGCTACCCGGACTGCAAGGGCACGTTGCCGATCGAGTCCCCGACGGGCCCGCGCAGCGCACCGCGCAAGCGGCGCGCTGCCTCCAAGGCGTCCTGATCCTCGCTTCCCCCTGCCGCGCCGGCCACTTCACTGGCGGCGAGGCAAACGTCCCGCACCGCGCGGGACTCCAAAGCGCGCGTCTCCTTCTGCAACGGTGTGCGCGCCCCGTCTGCCCGTCGTCGGGCGACGGGGCGAGAAGGTCATTGCTCCACGAATCGCGCCCGCCGCCATTCCCTTGATCGGTGTGCCTTGCCTCGGTCACGAGGGGCTTCCTGACGCCTTGCCGCCGCGCGAGCCGTGAGGAGGCCCCTTGGGCCGAGGGTATTCCGTGCCGGTGCCCGCCGGCGAAACATCGGGCTCCCTTTGTGTGTGGATGCACGCCAGAGGTTTCCGGCCCCAGCCACGAAACGGGCCGGGTGCGATTGCTGACGCAGCGAACGGCTTTGACGACGGCCTGCGCTGACGCAGCCCACAGGTGGTTTTCCTTTCTCTTCAGCCGAAGGCCCGTGTGGCCTTCGGCGCCCTGGTCTTTGCCTTGTCCCGTGACGCGGGCCATTGCCCTAAAGCGGGCCGTCCGCGATTCGGTTTTCCCTGCGACGGCAGCCATGCTTCGCGCCCATCCTCACGCCATGCGTTGCTGACAGTCGTCAGCGGCATGCCCTGGCAGTCTCGGTCTTCAAGACTGCAACGCGGTTCGCCGCGTCGACCGATCCAGTCCGCTTCGCATCGCCCACCGCGGACGCTCGCCGGCCTGGCGACGATGCACTTTTCTCAACCACCCGAGGGGAACCCCATCCCCTGCGGGATGCGTGCTCCCCGACCCACCAAGGAGCACGGCATGTCTGAACCTTCTGCATCTTCCTCTGCAACCGCAGTGCGCAGTGGTGCGCTGGCGCTGACCTGGACCGGCAAGCGTTTGCCGCTACAGGTGCTGCGCAGCGCGGCCGGCCACTACATCGGCACACAAGACGACGAAGGACCGGTATCGCGGGAGTCCGTCGAGTATTTCCCGACCCACCTCGCAGCACAGCGCGCCCTGGATACCCATGCCTGGACACAGCGCGCTCACCCCTGATTCCCACCCTTCAAGGAGTTCTCTCATGAATCTGTCTTTACCCGAAGACGTGCTCGATCAGATGGCGCTGGAACAGGCGCACTTCGACGCTGCACCGCAGGCCTTCTTCGAGGCCTGGAAGCGCGGCGCGCAGATCGCCGGCCACGAGTGGTTCGGCGACGGCACACGCGAAGGTCTGCAGCGTGCCACCACCAAGTGGGACCTGCGGCCCAACATGCTGATGCTCAACGACGCCCTGGGCGTGCTGAGCAGCGGTCAACGCATGTTCCTGTCCGCGATGGTGAGCTTCTACAACTCCCGCGAGGGCGGCGCGATGCTCAAGCGTTGCGGCTTCGAGGGGCTGTCCGACTTCGGCGGCCTCGATCTGGAACGGCGCCAGGTCATCGCTGACCTCACGCTGCACTACAACGGCTGGTGAGCCGCGCCTGGCAACCCACCGTCTTTTCATCCCACCCCACGAGGGACATGCGTCCTCGTTCGGGGCCATGTCCCTCCTTCCTTTCGCAGGAGCGGCCATGTCCCGAATCACCATCTTCCACTGACCTGCACCGCCCGCCACCAGGGCGGCCCGACGCCGCGGCCGGCTAACCGGTTGCCACTTCATCCACTCGCTGGGGTTCAATCCCCGGCAGGGGATTGCCTCGGCCATCCTCTGCTGGAGGAATCCCATGTCCCATTCCAACAATCCCTTCGCCCGCGGCTACGATGGCCTGTCCGTGCAGCGGCTGCTGGCGATTTCCTACGACGACGACTGCCCGCTGAGCTATCTGCCGCTGCACGTCTCGCAGTCGCACCTGCCGGACAGCCAGGTCGAGCGCCATGCCTGCGTCTTCTGCGACGACTTCGCGCTGATCACCGAGGGCCAGAACGTGCCGCCCGAGCTGGACGCGCAGTGCCCCAGCCACGGTATCGCCCGAAACCTCGTCTACGCCGTCATGGCCGAAGAAGCCGGCCAGCCGCTGCACGTCGGCGATACCTACTCCGAGGAAGCCGCGCGCGAGGTGGTACGCCGCCTGCGCTTCGAGACCGGGTTCTACAGCCGTGCCTGGGAAATCAGTTCGGCGCACATCACCGAGGAGGCCGGTCGCTTCCTCGCCGAACTGGCGGACATCGCCACGCCGAGCGGTTTTCTGTTCGTGGCCTTCCGCATTCCCTACAGCCCGGCGGTCGGCGTGAAGCTGGTCGCCACGCCCTGGACGGATGCGAACCTGCAGCATGTCGAGGGCATCACCGCCGAAGAGCTGCGGCAGGAGCACCGGGCCAAGGGCGTGCCGGAGTCCCTCGTGGAAGTGTTGCACCTGGCTGCGCTCGCCGACGTTCGCATGTTGGTGTTCGATGCCGACGCGCCCGTGCTGGACGGGCTGACGCTCTACGACGACGAGTAACCCGCAACCCATTCGAGCCCCCACGTCGGGGCTCTTCTTTTGCGCGGAACGCGGTGCCGGCGCGTTGCCGATTCCAGGCGGACGGCCGCCGCCATGTGCCGCACGCTGGCCGCATGTTCGCTGGCGTTGCCGGCAGCATGCCCAGGCAGTCGAGACCTTCGAGACTGCGGCGCGGTTCGCCGTGCTGGTTGTTTCGTTCTCCGGGCGCACCCGCGTCCATCCACCTCACCCTCAAGGGATCGACCTCCCTTGCGGGCGGGAGTCCCTTGGTTGCCACAAGGAGTCTCCCCATGGATACCCAAGCCATCCGCGCACAGATGCCGACGCTCGTTGTCGGTCATGTGCCTTCCAACGTCCGTTCGTTCAAGTTCAACATCTTCGACGGCCAGCCCAAGGTTTCGACGCTGGGCTTTCACATTGACCCGAAGCCTTTCGAGGGCAAGGTCATCGCCACCACCGACGAGGCCATCGTCGTCAAGACGGGACGAGCCGAGTTCGCGGTGCTCGATCGAACGCTCGTGACCGAGGTGCCCGACGAGGGCGCCAAGGTGCAGGTCGAACCCTATGTCAGACGCCGCTTCGACGGTCAGCGGGCGGACACGCCCGAGGAGCAGACCGAGTTCACCGCCGACGGCCAGCCCTACACGGTGAAGCGGTTCGTGCTCGGGTTCGCACCGGCGAAGCTGCCGATCCCCGAGCCGCGCTGCCCCGAGCTGCAGGAACTGATCGACCAACTGGAGCAGTTGCCCGCTCCCGACGGTTTCCGGCGCATCACCCACCTGCTGGTGGACGCCGGTGCTCGGGACATCACCTGGGTCGATCCGCTGCCCGCCGACATCATCCGCACGCCGCCGGCCATCGGCTTCACCGTCGCCACGATGAAGTTCCAGGGTCGCGTCACCGTGCTGTATGAGCGTGGCCCCGACCTCTACGCGGTGGAGCTGCGCCGCGACGGCGAGCTGGTCGAACGGGTCGATGAGGTGTTCTTCGACACCCTCGGCGAGACGCTGGAACGGCTGATCGACGACGGAAGCTGGAGACGCATCCGCGTGCAGTGCCTGTCGAGTCGCAAGGCTGTCCGGCACTGACCTCCCAGCAGCTTCCCGCCCTCGCGGCGGGAAGCCTCTTCCTGCCTCCCTGGAGACCACACCCATGACTGTTCGATTCAAAGGCACGGAGCTGCGGCCCGTGCTCGCCGAAGCGGTGGCGAATCAATGCCGCGTCATCCTGGTCAAGGATCAGGGCGTGTACTTCCTGGCCGAGCGCGGCGAGCGCCGACCCGATGGTCGCCAGAAGACCATCGCCTATGCCGCTGGCTGCAACCCGGATGTCGATGCGTTCGATGACTGGTGGGAGCTGGCGCGCGCCGAGTTCGGCGGCGATGACTTTGGCGAGTTCTTCGATCCGAAGGAGGGCGTGTTTGCGTGCATCCTGCACAGCGAGGACGATCTCGACGTGTCCGCCACCGCGACACACCTGTCGCTGCAGGCGGTTCCTTCCGCGCCCAGCGGTAACTGACCGCCCATCCCTGGCCCCCGCTCCGGGGGCCTCTTTCTTCCCGGCAATGCGGACAGCCGCGAGTGCCAATTACCGCTCGCATGCGCGCCGCCCCGGCGCCACGCTTCCGCCCATGTTCCGCTGACGTCCGTCAGCGACATGCCCAGGCAGCCACGATCTTCAAGGCTGCGATGCGGTTCCGACCGCGTTGATCACCCCAGTTCGCACCGGCATCCATGCGCGAACGGCCATCGGTTCTCGATGGCGATGCCACCAAGCTGTTCCATCAACCCACGCGGGGGTTCCACACCTTCCCCGCCTGGGTCGGGTGTGTCTCCGCCTCTTTGTTCTTCAGGAGATTCACCATGACCACTTCCACCGAAAAGTCCTACTTCGATCTGCACATCACCGGCCTCGGGTACCTCAATCGCATCCGCGAAGTGAAGCCCAAGAAAGGCGATGCGTTCCTGGCCTGCGACATCGCGGCCCTGAACGGTCCCAGCGATGACGTCTCGTATGTGCGTTTCGACACGCGCGTATCGGGATCGGAAGCGCAGCACCTGGTGCGCCGCTGCATTCAGGCGGTCGACGCCGAGAAGAAGGTGATGATCGGCTTCCGCCTGGGCGACCTGTGGACCGACACCTTCACCTACTCCAAGGGCAAGCGTGCCGGCGAGCAGGGGGTGAGCCTCAAGGCCCGCCTGCTGTTCGTCAGTTGGATCAAGGTCGACGGCAAGCTCGTCTACAAGGCCGAACCCAAGCCGACCGAGACCGACGAGCGCGAGCCGGAAGTCCCTGTGACGTCCGACGCGCCCGCTGCGCAGCAAGCCTCGGCACCGGAGCCTTCCGAGCCCGTCGCCGATGCTGCCGACGACGCAGCCGATGCCCCCGCATTGGCCGTTGCCGAGTCGTTCTGATCCGCAAGGCCCCATCCCTGGGGCCTTGTCTTCTCTTCGTCAGCAGGAGACCTTCATGATCACCATCCCCGGCCAACTGGCCATCAAGACCATCCACGGCAGGAACGGCGACTTCAACGTCGGCCGCCTGGCGACCTCGATCGGCGAGTTCGTCGTGAAGAACGCCGAACTCGATCAGTACCGCGAGGGCAAGTACGACGGTGATTTCGTCATCGTCGAGATTCGCCCCTCCACGTACAACGCCAACGGCCGCATGGTCATCGAGATCCGCGCCCATCTGGGCGGGATGACGCTGTCCAACATCGACGCCCTGAGCCGCGACGAAGCCCGCCGGCTGAGTCCGCAGGAGGTCGATCCCATCGACGAGGAAGCGCAGGCGCCCGCGCCGGCATCGCCCCCGGCCAAGCCGAAGGCGAAGCCGCGCAGTCCGCGCGATCCCCTGGTCGATACCACGCCGTTCGGCAGCGAACCGGCTCCCGTGTCCGCTGCGGCCTCGGCCGAGGCAGACGACGCGGCGCTGTTCGGTGCCTTGTGGCCCCTGGGCGAGACCGTGAAGCTCGATGCGACCGTGGATCGTCGTGTGCTGCGTCAGCAGCGCGACCGTCTCGACAAGCTGGGCTACGAGTTCGCTCCGTTGTCCCAGGACTGGCACCTAAAGGCTGCCTGATCCATCCGCCGCCTTGCGCGGCATTCCGCCACCCGCCGGGGTTCTCCCCCGAGGGGGAGGGCTCCGGCCTTTTCTTCAAGGAGACCTTCATGGGCTGGACCTTCGTTCGTCAGACGCGCGATCAGTTGATCCGCGAGCTGCTCGCTCCGCAGGCGTCCGAACGCGCTTGCTGCGAAGTGATCGACCACACGCTGGACGGCGACGTTCTGTGGACCGTGGTTCGCGTCACCGCCAGGCAGGCGGGCGTCATGGGCCTCGTGGCCGGTGAGTCCGTCTGCTACATCGGCTGCCATCTGCTGGAAAGCTCGGGCGGCGATTGGGGCTACAAGTCCCTCGATGAGTCCGTGCATCCGTACTACTACTCGTGCCCGCTGCGCTATCTCGACATGGCGCCGGTGCAAAGCTCCGAGTGGCGCGAGCGGGTTCACAGCTTCCACGCGGGGCGCGCTGCCTAGCGGCACGCATCTTCCTTCACCCAACCGGGGCGAGCACGGCCCCGCGGGCTGTGGTTGCTCCTTCATTTCCAAGAGGACATCACCATGCCTGCACCTTCTTCCGCGAAACCGCTGTACCGCATCGACGAGTGTCCCGACCTCATGGCCGACGGTTGCGTCGGTGACGAGCAGGGCAATCTCGTCTTTCTGTCGATCTGGGCGCGCGACACCGCCGTTCAGGAGTTCCTCGCCCGCCTGACCCTCAGCCGGGATGAACAGGGGCTGGACCAGTTCCACGTCATCACCGAGCAGGGCGCATCCATTCCGGTCTTCGTCGGCAACGTCGAGAACCTGGAAAAGCGCATCACCCGCGCCTATCGGCGAACGCTGTTCGGTTCGCTGACGAATGTGTGGCTGTTCGATCGTCGCTGCGTGAAGCCAGACAAGGCCAACGCCAGCGCGCTGGCGCTTCTGCCCAGGGATTCCGCTCACCGGCTCGACCGGCTGTGGACGCTGGTGCAGGACACCTGCCCGCTGCCACTGCTCGACCACTGGCGCGACACCGTGCTGGAGCTGTTGCAGACACGGCGGATGCTGACCGGTCTTCCCTTGGCCCTCGGGCCGCTGGAAGGCCATCGGCTGGCCCTCGATGTCCCAGCGCTGACGAAGGCGTTGGGCGAGCTGATCCGCAACGGCACCCTCGGCGCCACGCAGTACGAACTGGCCGCGAACGCACCGCTTCGGCGTGTGGCGTGAGCCATCCCCACGGGCATGCGCGCCGCGCGTGCCCGCCTTCCCTCATCCATCACCAGGAGAAATCCATGACACTCATGTTTCCGCGCCTGGCGCGCAATTTCATCCGTAACGGCTACTTCCCCACCGACGAACCGACGCTGGAGCGGGCCTTGTCCGCACTGGCGCCGTCTCCCGGCGCCATGTCCATCCTCGATCCCTGCGCCGGCGAAGGCGTGGCGATCGCCGAAGCCGCTCACGCCCTCGGGCGCGAGCAGGTCCAGGCCTTCGCCGTCGAGTACGACGCCGAGCGCGCCCGCCACGCACGGCAACTGGTCGATCGCTGCATCCAAGGTGACCTGATGGACACGCTGATCTCGCGCCAGTCCTTCGGGCTGCTGTGGCTGAACCCGCCGTATGGCGACCTGAGCAAGGACGTGAACGGCAACATCGGCTATCAGGGCCAGGGCCGTGCGCGGCTGGAGAAGCTCTTCTATCAGCGCGCGCTGCCGCTGCTGCAGTACGGCGGCGTGCTGATCTTCATCGTGCCGTCCTACGTGCTCGATGCCGAGCTGGTCGGATGGCTGACGCGCCACTTCGCCGACCTGCGCATCTACCGTGCGGTGGAAACGCAGTTCAAGCAGGTGGTGATCTTCGGTCGCAGGATTCGTCAACGCGACCAGGCGTCGGAGTCGGCCAAGTCCTTGCGCGGTCTGCTGCTGCAGATCGGACAGGGTGACGCCGAAGCCGAGGAACTGCCGCTCGAATGGCCGTTCCTGCCGTACACCGTCCCTGCCAGCCCGGCCGAGCCGGAGCACTTCTATCGCGTGACGATGGAGCCCGAGCAGTTCGCCGATGAAGTCGGCCGGCTGCAAGGTCTCTGGCCGGCGCTCGATACGCACCTGGGCGCCGCGCAGCGATCGCTGCGTCCGCCCGCGCGGGCCTTGTCGCACTGGCATCTCGCCTTGGCCTTGGCCGCAGGTGCGATCTCCGGCGTAGTGAAGTCCAAGAGCGGGCGCGTGCTCGTCGTCAAAGGTGATACCCACAAGGAGAAGACCCTCCAGACGGAATACACCGAACGCGACGACGGCTCCGTGGCCGAGACGCGCACCCTCACCGACAAGTTCGTGCCGGTCATTCGTGCATGGGACTTGACGCTGGGCTCGCCCACGTGGGGCGAAGTGCTGACCATCCGCTGATCCCTGTTCCCTGACGGTTCGCCGTCGCTTTCATCCACCCACCGGGGTCACGTTGCCCCCGATGGGGTGCCGTGGCCCCTTCTTCCAGAAGGAGAAACCACCATGGCACTCGCAATCCTCAACCTCGCATCACAAGCACGCTTTTCGCCCGGGCAAGTGGTCATGACCGCCGGCGTCGACGAGCTGGTCCGACAGGGCCGGCTCAATCCCAGCGCGTACCTGCGCCGCCATCTTCATGGCGACTGGGGCGACCTGGACGACAGCGATTGGCGGCAGAACGACGCCGCGCTGAAGTCCGGCGAGGATCGTCTGTTCTCGTCCTACCAGGTCACGCGCGACCTGAAGCTCTGGATCATCACCGAATGGGATCGCAGCGTCACCACACTGCTGCTGCCCAGCGAATACTGATCCGCATCCAGCGGCACCTACGGTTTTCTTTGCCGCGTCTTTTTTCCCACCCAGGGGCATGTCACCGCCCCATGGGGGAGGTGCATGCCCCATTGCTTTGGAGCATCACCATGTCCCTCGATCTCGAAACCGTTCCCGAAACCGAAGTGCAGGGCGACCTGCTCGAAACGGCCGCTTCACCCCTCACGCTCAGCCTGCAGGACTTCGTATCGGAGTTCGGCGACGAGCTGCTCGATTCGCTCAACCGCGCCAATCCTCCGGTCTACACCGGCCAGGTGCGGGTGCATCGGCAAATGATCCTCGCCGCACTCAAGCGCAAGCTGTTCCCGGCGCAAGCCGATGTGGTCCACGCCGTCACCGAGCTGTTGGTCGACCGCGGCGAACGCGCCGCGATCGTCAATGGCGAGATGGGCTGCGGCAAGACGACCGTCGGCATCGCTACGGCCGCCGTGCTCAACGCCGAAGGCTACCGCCGCACCCTGGTGCTCTCGCCACCCCACTTGGTCTACAAGTGGCGGCGCGAGATCCAGGAGACGGTGGCCGGTGCCAAGGTCTGGGTGCTCAATGGCCCGGACACGCTGGTCAAGCTGCTGAAACTGCGCGAGCAGTTGGGCGTGCCGGCCCAGGGCCAGGAGTTCTTCGTCCTGGGCCGCGTACGGATGCGGATGGGGTTCCACTGGAAACCTGTCTTCGTTCGCCGGCGCACGCCTCACGGCGACGTGGGGGCCTGCCCGGATTGCGGGCATGTCATCACCGACCTCGACGGCGAGCCGATCAACCCAGTCGAACTCGAAGCCGAGGAGTCCCGCCGCAAGTGCAGCCACTGCCGTGCACCGCTGTGGTCGTTGATCCGTCCGAGGGGCTTGTCCGCGAGCGACCAGTCCTCCGCTGTCCTCAAAGCCTTGAAGCGCATCCCAACCATCGGGGAAGTCACCGCGCAGAAGCTGATGCAGAAGTTCGGTGACGCCTTCCTCGCGTCGATGCTCGGGGACAACATCCACGAGTTCATCAACCTGATGGACGACCGCGGCGAACTGGTCTTCTCGGATCGGCAAGCCCACCGGATGGAACGCGCGATGGCCAACATGGAGTTCGGCTTCGGCGAGGGCGGCTACCAGCCGTCCGAGTTCATCAAGAGGCAGCTTCCCCAAGGCACGTTCGACCTGCTCATCGCCGACGAGGCGCATGAGTACAAGAACGGCGGTTCCGCACAGGGCCAGGCCATGGGGGTGTTGTCGGCCAAGGCGCGCAAGACGCTGCTGCTCACCGGCACGCTGATGGGCGGCTACGGCGACGACCTGTTCCACCTGCTGTTCCGAGCCCTGCCGGGGCGGATGATCGAAGACGGCTACCGGCCGACGAAGAGCGGCAGCATGACGTCGGCCGCGATGGCGTTCATGCGCGATCACGGTGTCTTGAAGGATATCTATTCCGAGAGCACTGGCACGGCGCACAAGACGGCCAAGGGCACCAAGGTATCGGTGCGCACGGTCAAGGCGCCGGGCTTCGGTCCGAAGGGCGTGCTGCGTTGCGTCCTGCCGTTCACGGTCTTCCTCAAGTTGAAGGACATCGGTGGCAACGTGCTGCCGCCCTACGACGAGGAGTTCCGCGAAGTCGCGATGGACACGGCGCAGGCCGCGGCCTACCGCGATCTGGCGGGTCGGCTGACCCAGGAGCTGAAGCAGGCCCTGGCGAAGCGCGACACGACGCTGCTCGGTGTAGTCCTCAACGTGCTGCTGGCCTGGCCGGACTGCTGCTTCCGGTCGGAAACCGTGGTGCATCCGCGCACGCGCAACACCTTGGCGTTCGTTCCGGCTCAGTTCAACGAGCTGGAGGTGATGCCCAAGGAACGCGAGCTGATCGAGATCTGCAAGCAGGAGAAGGCAGAAGGGCGCAAGACCCTGGTCTATTCGGTCTACACCGGCACGCGCGACACCACGTCGCGTTTGAAGGTGCTGCTGGAGCAGGAAGGCTTCAAGGTGGCGGTACTGCGCGCGAGCGTGGATGCCTCCCGCCGCGAAGACTGGATCGCCGAGCAGTTGGACCGCGGCATCGACGTGCTCATCACCAATCCCGAGCTGGTGAAAACCGGCCTGGACTTGCTGGAGTTCCCGACCATCGTGTTCCTCCAGTCCGGCTACAACGTGTATTCGTTGCAGCAGGCCGCCCGGCGCTCATGGCGCATCGGCCAGAAGCAGCCGGTGCGCGTGATCTACCTCGGCTACGCCAACTCCTCGCAGATGACCTGCCTGGGGTTGATGGCCAGGAAGATCATGGTCTCGCAAAGCACGTCGGGAGACGTACCCGAGTCGGGCCTGGATGTTCTGAACCAGGATGGTGATTCCGTCGAGGTCGCACTGGCGCGGCAGCTTGTCACGGTCTGATCCATGTGCCCATGCCGGCGGCCCCTCGGGGTCGCCGGCTTCTTTCCACGGCCCTTCGGGGCCGTTTTTCTTGGGCGTATGGCAGTCCATGGCGCCGCCCCGCCATGTATTCGGGCGGGCGCCAGTGCGTTTTGTTTGCTGCCCGCAGGCCAAGCGGCGGCGATGGTGAGCGCTCCGTGTTCCAGGGAAGCGCCCTCCATGCAACCATCCATCCGCGCTGTTCACCGCCTGGCCCTCGTCGCTGGCTTGCTGGCCGGCAGCCTGTTGGCCGCCGGCTGCGCCACGACCGCTGCGCCGTCTGCGCCAGCGGTGCCGGCCGCATCGCCAACCGCCGTCGCGCCGGAGCCGGGTTTCGTTCCGGTGGCCCGCTACGGCCGCTACACCCTGGTCGAGCTGGTGTCGGAACCTGCGCAGCGTGATCTCTTGCAACAGGCGGTGGAGGTCTCGATTCCGCCCGCGCTCGATGCCAGCGTGGGCGACGCCATGCGCCATGTGCTCCTGCGCTCCGGCTACCGGCTCTGCGATGCGGCCGAACCCGCCACGCTCTACGCGCTGCCGCTGCCTGCCGCACACCTGCGCCTGGGCCCGCTGATGCTGCGCGATGCCTTGCTGACCCTTGCCGGCCCCGCCTGGGAGCTGTCGGTCGATGACTTGACTCGCCAGGTCTGCTTCAGCCGGCGCGGTGCTCCCGCCTTCCTTTCCGCCAACCCGCCCGACACCGCCACGCCCGTGCCGGACGCCGACCGGCCCGAGGAGCTGCAGCCATGACCTTTCCCCAAGCGTCATCCGAGCGCGATTCCCGCACGCGCTGGCTCAAGATCTCCGCGGCCTTCTGGCTGCTGCTCATCAGTGCCGTGGCACTCATCAACAGCGTCGGCTTGTCGCGGCTCGCCGAACAGACCCAGAGCACCGCACAGGATGCGCAGGTCAATGCGCTGGGCCTGCGCGTGGCCGATCTCGAACACCAGGCCAATGCGGACAAGCGCCGGCCGGTGCCGATCAGCCAGGCCGAATTCGCCAACGCGCGGCAGGCGCTGGACGAACGGATGACGCGCCTCGAAGAGGCCGATGAGGCGAGGGCCTTGGCCGTCGACCTGCAGACGCTGCTGGCGCGCGTGAACGCAATCGAAACCCGCCTGGAGAAAACCCGGCAGGTGGCATCCGCCGCTCGCCCGCGCACTCCGGTTGCGACGAAGCCCAAGGTGCCGGAGCCGCCGTTCCGGGTGCTCGGCGTGGAGCTGCGGGGAGGCGAGCGCTTTCTGTCGATCACCTCCACCGCCGCGGCCTCGCTCGCGGGCGCCCGGCTGCTGCGCGAGGGCGACGCCGAGGGCGGCTGGCAACTGCAGTCCATCGAGGCGCAGGCGGGCGTGTTCCAGGTGAACGGCCAGACGCAGCGCGTTGCGGTGCCGTAGGAGGTCGCCATGAACCTGCGGCCGTTGCTCGCTGCCGTCGTCCTGTTCGCCACTTTCGGCGCATCCGCCCAACCGGCCCCGGTGACGAACTCGCGCATGGTGCCCGCTCAAGTGCAGCCGGGCGCTGATGCCGCGCTCGACGAGAGGCAGGCGCGGGAGTGGGGGCTTCGCTCCGAGGAGTGGGCGCGTTACCGGCAACTGATGCAGGGGCCGCTCGGGGTCTATTCGCCCCAGCTCGATCCGCTCACGGCGCTGGGCATCGAGGCCCGCAGCGACGAGGAGCGCAGGCGCTACGCGGAGTTGCAGGTGCAGGCCGAGGCCCAGCGCGTCGGCAAGACGCTGGCCTACCAGCGCGCCTACGACGCGGCGTGGCAGCGCCTGTTTCCCGGCCAGCCGCGCGTGAGCCTGCCCGGCGCCAAGGCGCAGGGTGCCGGCAACACCGGCTCCGGGCGCCTGGCGGTCTTCGTCAAGGCCGACTGCGCACCGTGCGCGCAGCGCGTGCAGCAGTTGCAGGCGGCCGGCACGGCCTTCGATCTCTACATGGTCGGCAGCCGTCAGGACGACGCGCGCATCCGGCAGTGGGCCACCCAGGCGGGCATCGACCCGGCCAGGGTGCGCGCCCGCACCATCACGCTCAACCACGATGCGGGACGCTGGCTGTCGCTCGGCCTGCCCGGCGATCTGCCGGCCGTGGTGCGCGAGGTGAACGGCCAATGGCAGCGGCAATAGGTGCTCCGGGCCGGGAGCACCGGCCGTCCCGCGTCGCCATCCGCTGCACCAGCGCCGCGCTGCTGCTCACCACCGTCGGCTGGGCGTTGGCCGCCCTGGCGCGGGAAGTGCCGCCGCCGGCCTATCAACTGGCGGCGCACCGTGCAGACGTGCCGGCGGCGGTGCTGTACGCGGTGGCCTTGCAGGAGAGCGGCGCCATGCTGCGCGGGCGCCTGATCCCCTGGCCGTGGACGCTCAACGTCGCCGGCTCGCCACAGCGCTACGCCACCCGCGTCGAGGCCTGCGCGGGGCTGCACCGTGCGCTCGCCCACACGCCGGCCAATCGCATCGACGCCGGCCTCGGCCAGGTCAATCTCGGCTACCACACGCATCGCTACACGCAGCCCTGCGAGCTGCTGGACCCGTACCGCAACCTCGCCATCGCTGCGGAAATCCTGCGCGAACAGCACACGCCGGGCGAGGACTGGCTGCTTGCCATCGGCCGCTACCACCGGCCCGCCGGCGGGGCACCCGCGGCGCGATACCGGCGCAGTGTGCATCGGCACCTGACCCGCGTACTCGACCCCGGCGTTCCCGTTCCAACTCTCCAGGCCACCACGCCATGAACCACACCGTCCTCATCGCCGCCATCGGGCTGCTGTCCACGACCACCATCTTCGCCCAGACCGTCTCCGGGCCGCTGATCGTCGTCGAAGACCGCGGCGGCGACTCCGCGCTGCCGTACTACCAGTCGCTGAATCCTCAGCCGGATCAGGCCACGCCGCCGGCCCCGATGCCGACCCCTCGCGCGGGCAACACGGCCGACGCCGAAGCCGCCATGCTGCCGGTGCGCTCGACGC
Source organism: Diaphorobacter sp. LR2014-1 (assembly GCF_002916785.1). Classification (NCBI taxonomy): domain Bacteria; kingdom Pseudomonadati; phylum Pseudomonadota; class Betaproteobacteria; order Burkholderiales; family Comamonadaceae; genus Diaphorobacter; species Diaphorobacter sp. LR2014-1. Next base: position 17,824 of record NZ_MTBE01000014.1, read on the forward strand.
AACTGTCGCCGGGCGAGGTGCAGCGCCGCGTCATCCGGGCGCCGGGCCTGACGGCGCTGTTCCTGATCGGCGACGACGAGCGTTCGCGCGCCTGGCTGCGGCAGCGGCAGGCGGCGCTGCGAGAGCTGCAGGCCGTGGGCCTGGTGGTCAACGTGGAGTCGATGGCTGCGCTGACGGCGCTGCGCAGGCTGGCGCCCGGCCTGATCCTGTCGCCGGCCTCCGGCGATGACCTGGCCCAGCGCCTGGGCCTGCGCCACTACCCGGTGCTCATCACGGCCACCGGTGTCGAGCAGTAGGTGCGCAAATGGCCCAACCGCATGCGGTCGAGGTCTTGCTGCGGCCAGCGGTGGAGCTTTATACCGTGGCGGTCTGCACCGGCGCCGCGATTCTGTGCCTGGTGGCACCGTGGTCGCTCGCGCTGAACCCGCTGCTCGGCCTGGGCTCGGCGCTGGCCTTCCTGACCTTCGGCGCGATTCGCCTGCGCGATGCCTGGGCGATCCTGCGCTATCGCCGCAACATCCGCCGCCTGCCGCGCTACGTGATGACCAGCCGCGACGTGCCGGTGAGTCAGCAACGGCTGTTCGTCGGCCAGGGCTTTCGCTGGGAACAGCGGCACACGCACCGGCTGATGCAGACCTATCGGCCGGAGTTCCGCCGCTACGTCGAGCCGACGGCGATCTACCGGGCCGCCCGGCGGCTGGAGGAGCGGCTTGAGTTCGCGCCGTTTCCCGTCTCGACGCTGGCGCGCGCGTTGGCCTGGGACAGCCCGCTCAACCCGGCGCGACCACTGCCGTCGGTCGGCGGACTGCCACGCCTGCATGGCATCGAGCCGCACGAGGTCGACGTCACCCTGCCGCTGGGCGAGCGCGTCGGCCACACCCTGGTGCTCGGCACCACGCGCGTGGGCAAGACGCGGCTGGCCGAGCTGTTCATCACTCAGGACATCCGCCGCCGCAATGCGGCCGGCGAGTACGAGGTGGTGATCGTTTTCGACCCCAAGGGCGATGCCGACCTCTTGAAACGCATGTACGTGGAGGCTAAGCGCGCGGGGCGCGAAGGCGAGTTCTACGTCTTCCACCTGGGCTGGCCGGACATCAGCGCGCGCTACAACGCGGTGGGCCGCTTCGGGCGCATCTCCGAGGTCGCCACCCGCATTGCGGGCCAGCTCTCCGGCGAAGGCAACAGCGCTGCCTTCCGCGAGTTCGCCTGGCGCTTCGTGAACATCATCGCCCGCGCCCTGGTGGAGCTGGGACAGCGGCCCGACTACCTGCTGATCCAGCGCCACGTCATCAACATCGACGCGCTGTTCATCGAGTACGCCCAGCACTACTTCGCCAAGAACGAGCCGAAGGCCTGGGAGGTAATCGTCCAGCTCGAAGCCAGGCTGAACGACAAGAACATCCCGCGCAACATGATCGGGCGCGAGAAGCGCGTGGTGGCCCTCGAACAGTACCTCTCCCAAGTGCGCGTCTATGACCCGGTGCTCGACGGCCTGCGCAGCGCCGTGCGCTACGACCGGACGTACTTCGACAAGATCGTCGCTTCGCTGCTGCCGCTGCTGGAGAAGCTCACCACCGGCAAGATCGCGCAACTGCTCGCACCGAACTATTCGGACCTGTCCGACCCGCGGCCGATCTTCGACTGGATGCAAATCATCCGCAAACGCGCGGTGGTCTACGTGGGGCTGGATGCGTTGTCCGATGCGGAGGTGGCCGCGGCTGTCGGCAACTCGATGTTCAGCGATCTGGTGTCGGTCGCGGGGCACATCTACAAGTTCGGCATCGACGACGGCCTGCCGGGTGCGTCGACCGGTGTGAAGGTGCCCATCAACGTGCATGCCGACGAGTTCAACGAACTGATGGGCGACGAGTTCATCCCGATGGTCAACAAGGGGGGCGGGGCGGGCGTGCAGGTGACGGCCTACACGCAGACGCTCAGCGACATCGAGGCGCGCATCGGCAACCGCGCCAAGGCCGGCCAGGTGATCGGCAACTTCAACAACCTGTTCATGTTGCGCGTGCGCGAGACCGCCACCGCAGAACTGCTGACGCGGCAACTGCCCAAGGTCGATGTCCACGCCACCGCGATCATGAGCGGCGCCACCGACAGCTCCGATCCGCTCGGCAACACCGCCTTCACGTCCAGCACCCAGGACCGCATCAGCACGACCAGCGTGCCGCTGATCGAGCCCGCACATGTGGTGGCCTTGCCCAAGGGGCAGTGCTTCGCGCTGATCGAGGGCGGCACGCTCTGGAAGGTGCGCATGCCCTTGCCGGCCCCCGACCCCGACGAGGCCATGCCCAAAGATCTGCAGCAGCTGGCCGGCTACATGCGCCAGCACTACGTCGAGGCCGGCGACTGGTGGGAGAACCAGGGCATGCAGGGCCTGCAGGACGGCGCATTGCCCGCCGACCTGCTGGACGACTTCAAGCAGATGGCGACCGCCGCTGACGGAACGGAAGCATGAGCGACCCGGCCGTCGCGGCACAGCGCCAGCAGCAACGACAGCAGGGGCTGATCGCCGGCCTGGTCACGCTGCCGTTCCGCTTCTTCGGTGTGCTGTGCGGCGCGCTGCTGCTGTGCATCCTGATCGAATGCGTCGGCATGCACTTCTTCTGGCCCGAGCAGGGCTGGCGCCACGCGCAGGGCATGCTGCACTACGAGCTGGATCAGCTCTCCACGCATTTCACGCGCAGCGCGCTGGTGCAGGAGCCGGGGCGCACCGCGCACCGGCTGGTCGAGGAGGGCTACGACTGGCTGTTCGTGAAGAGCGGCCTGCTGGACTGGATACGCGATGCCTCAGCGCAGGCCAGCGCCGGCAGCCACCGCCCGACCAAGGATTTCCGCTACTACATCGGCCTGGTCTACGTGAACGTGGAGAGCTACCTGATCGCGGCGGCCTACACGGCGCTGGTCTTCCTCGTGCGGCTGCTGGTGCTCTGCCTGACCTTGCCGCTGTTCCTGATGGCCGCCTTCGTCGGCCTGGTTGATGGCCTGGTGCGCCGGGATGTGCGCCGCTTCGGCGCCGGCCGCGAGTCGGGTTTCATCTACCACCGCGCGAAGGCCGCGCTCATGCCGCTGGCCGTGCTGCCCTGGGTGATCTACCTCGCATTGCCGGTGAGCGTGAACCCGCTGCTGATCCTGCTGCCCAGCGCCGCACTGCTCGGCGTAGCGGTGTGCATTGCGGCGGCGACGTTCAAGAAGTACTTGTAAGACGGCTGCACCAATTGCCGGGACGTAACACCGTGTGCAGGCGGCCCGAGCCTACTTGTTGGCTGTGCCTGGCGACAGCGCGAAGGCAATTTCCTCCAGCAGTGGACGCAGTTTCGCATGGTCGGATTGAGCAATCGCCATTTCGATCCGTGACGACCAGTGTCCTTGCCTGTACAGGTTCGCGGCGCGTTCCAGGATTTCTCTGGCAGTTCGATCGCGGATTTCCTGCTCCAGAGCAGACTTCCCGGTCAATCGAGATACGACTGCGGTTCTGAGTAGTGAGATCTCTTCATCCCCACCATAGACGGCGAATGCTGCAAGACCACAAAGCCCCCTCTCAAGCACTCCCCAGCCTGTTTGATACCTCCCGCCTTTGAATGTCCATGACAACAGGCTTTCCCCGATCTCCCTTGCGATCTCATCGCAACCACGATTTCGAGCATTGACAGCGGCTTCAAACAATGCCTCGGTCATCTGGAAGTTCTCAACGAAGGTCACCGTGTCCTTGTCATCGGGAATCCAGGTCAAGGTCGCAATCAGCCAGCGCGCGTGCTTCCGAAGTTCCTCTTGGCTGTGATGGTCGCATGCGGGGGCATTTGATATTGCCAACAGGATTTCGGTCACGCCTGTGATCCAGTGAATCATGTCAAACGCGAAGTGAGACTTCGCCTTTACAGCTTCGAGAAGGAGCTCCTTCTCCGTTTGGTAAAGGCCATCTGCCCAACGCTCGATGTTCCGTATGACTGATTGGGCGCCCGTGTTGTCCGGTTGCGCTTCAGAGATCGCGTTCGCCAATGCCGTAAGCCGCGACCTCAAGCTCTGCATGCTCGTCGACGAGTAGTACGGCCCTAGGAATGTGCTATGGCTGCTCGACAGGGGAGTATCTGGTACGTTGAGAAATAGCTTCACCACCAAAGCAACATCTCGTCGGATTTCCCCAACGGCGAAGTGAATGTCGCGGCTCCCAGAGCGAAGTAGATCAAAGGTGAGATTCGCAAGCTGCGTCATGCCTTCCATCGTGACGGGGCGGTAATCCTCCTTCGCGCAGCCAGTACACGCAATCAACGCAATTTTTTCGCTGAGCGTTGCTATGTCGTTCGGATCTCCATGGACGAGAAGATACTGCGCAGATTGCCCCATGAGCCGTTGCCCCTCTAGCAGAACATCGGCCATGCCATGAGGAACTACGGCCTGCACGGCGCTTGCAAGGTATCCTGCAGCGAGCTGCGCGTGGCTTTTCGAGGCATACGGGCTGGAGTAATCGATACCGAGATACACCCGGACCAGTGCAGCCATCGCTTGCAGTGTCTGCTCGATCTGCTGCTCATCCCGACGTGCAATCCCACTCTGCACGTTTTGCCGCAGGTGCTCCAACGTATCGTTGATGAAGCCGTCGCTGGAAAATGGATTTTCGACAAATGGGCTGTTGGCGTAGAAAGTTTTACCCTTGGAGTCGATGTAGGCAGCATTGATGCCAACGACGGAGTTCAGTGCCGCGCCAGAAACCTCATAATCTCCTTGTTCCGCATAGCGCCGAGCAAACGACATCGCATGCCGGATCGCTCGTTTTGTGCCATCGGCCCATCGATTGTTGATCTGAAAAAAAGCTGTACGAGCCATATCGTGTGTGGAGTCCGATGGTGACGACGTGGCACTTGCGCTTTCTTCGCGCTCAAGGAGTGGCATCGCGCGCTGAGCCCGTTTAGCCCAGGTCCGCAATTCCGTACGGGTGTCTTGAATGAGTATGCCGAGTTGCTGCAAGGGATTGATGAGAACCAAAGCGCGCCGATAGGCGTACATGAACGAGATCAGTATGAATACGACCGCCCATGAGGCTGCGAGCACGACGAGCGCCAGCCGGGCCTTATCCACAAAAGTCGACAGAGTGGCAACTCCGATTGCAAGGAGGAATGCCGACGCGAACGCGCCGAGCAACTTCCGATCTGCGCTCAGACGGCGGAATAGCCCATGAGGCATGCGCTCGATGTTCACCTGCATGGCGAACAGTACGAGCGACGTAACGATCGCAGCCGCCCCTATCAGCGCGGTTCCCGCATTTAGGATCAAACCGCGCAGACCTTCGATCGTGTGTTCTGTCGAGTAATAGCTGGCAAGCACATTCTGGAGAGCCGGAGACAGGTAGGCGCTTGCAGAGACGAGAAGGAAAAGCACGGCATAAAAAGCGATATTGCCGTATCGAAGCTTCCACACTCCAAGCTGGTATTGGGCTCTGTAGGTGTACTGCCATAATGCTGCGATTCGTCTTGCGACCGCTTTTCGTACGCGCTTTACAGCGAAGTCGATATTGGATCGCCAAGACATGAGCAATGACTACCTATTCCGCAAAGCGACAAACTGGTTGCTCGGGCCTTCCGACCGGAGGCTCAGGGTCGAGCCGTTCGACACCACGTAGGCCAGGGGCCGCGTCAGGGTGAACGGGAACAGCGCGGGCACCGATTGCAGGCTAGGCACGGAAACGGGCTTACCGGCGTAGCGCACAGCGGCTTCGATCAGCCATGCGGTGAGCTCGTCGTTGTCGATGGCTGTCGGAGCCAGACGGATGACGCGCTTGCCTTTTTCCACTCGCTCAACGGCGCCCCAGCTCGCTTGGCTCTGGATGACCATGTTGGTCATGCGCCGGGTTCCTTCGCGCTCCCCGTAGGTCTCACTCATGCGCCGATGCACTTCGGCGGATGCGCAATCGCCCTGGATGGCGGACAGGCGGCCCACCAGTTCCGCCACCTTGCCGAAGAACGGGTACGTCGCAACGGCCATGCCCCAGCACAGCGCGGCGACTGGAATATCCGGCTGCGTCTTATGGATGGCCACGCCGCGATCCGCGTAATCGACAAGCTCGGCGCGCGGCTCTAGCCACAGCCGGTTCAGTACGGTGCGTGTTTTCTTCTTGGCTTCGGCGCCAAGTCCGGCTGCATCGAGCAGTGCATTCAGATCATCTAGTCCAGCCGCGCCAGCACGAACATTCAGTGCCGCAGCCGCCCAATCAAGCTGAATGAACCGATCAAAGCCGATTTGAGGGGCTGATGAATTCATTCGGTACCAATCACATAACTGACTTTCACAAAGGGCACGATCAACTCTTCGACCGATACCCCGCCGTGGACCACCACCTGCTCGCCCTCCGGCACAAAGGCGGTACGTCCGCCTGCGAATAGGGGCATGAAGTTCGCGGGCAGTCCAGCGATGTCCAACCTGACCGTGATGGGATAGGCCGCAGCGGAATCGGCCAGCAAGTGTTCGCTGCGATAGACCCGAACGCGTTCACCGCGCGTCTCTGCAATCACGCCCTGGTTGGGCCTGCCGACGCCGGCGGACTCGACGTTGCCGTGGTCTGCCGTGAGGTAGATGTGGTAACCCTTGTCCAGCAGCAGCGAGAACAGCCGATCGACGAAGCCGGTCGTCAGCCAGTTCCCAATCCACATGGCCACGTCCTTCTTCGATCGCTCCTTGTGGAGTCGGTCGTCCACCTCGTCGATCACCAGGCCCACCACCTTCGGACGCCGGTCAATCAGATCCGATTCCAGTGCGTCGAGCTGATTGAGCTGGCGCAGCGCGCGGCGATACATCACCTCGTTTGGATTGACGCCTTCGTTCTGCCAGAACGTCTTCCACAAGGATTCCTCCTTGTCCGTTCGATCAATCGAGTCGTCGAACTCTCGCGGCTTTAGGCCCGAGAACAGTGCCTGGCGCGACACCGATGTTACGGTGGGCAGCCAGGCAAACGCCGCTCCCTCGTCGAACGCAAAGCGCTTCGTGCTGGCGATCAGCCGCTCCCGAATCTGCACCCACTGGTCAAATGCCAGCCCATCGAATACCAGCAGGGCCACCTTGGCTTCACCTGCAGAACGCCGATGCCGCAAGAAACGCGGAACGTGATGCACCATCACCGGTCCCTTGGTGACCGGCTGCAGGATCAGGTCGGCGTAGTGCTTAGCCGCGACCCACGCCTGCAGTCGTTCGTCCGATTGCGTCTGTAGGATCTTGATGCGGTCTCGAATCGCAGGCAGATGCTCGCTGCCTTCCGTGCCGGGCAGACCATGCGTGCGGGCCAGGATTTCACCATAGCGCTTGGCGAACTCGCTCCAGTCCTTGTGCGAAGAGGCTGCCGTTGGGGTTGCCTCGATCAGGCCGTCGATGCCTTTGAGCACCAAGGCCTGCAACGCCGCTGGGTCCTGGACAATGCCGGCCTTGATCCAGCTCGGCATCCCCGCCGGAACGCTGTGCACCGCTAGCGGGTGCAAGCTGCCGTCGAGGAACATAGAGTCGACCAGCACCTGCACATCGGAGTGATCGAAGGGAATCTCGATCTTGGCGACGTAGTCTGGCGGTGGCGGTTCCCCTGTGCGCGTGCCATCCAGCCCCAAGGTCGACAGGTAGCGATACCACGCGTCCTGTACCACCCGCAGCAGCGCACTCTTGGACGCCAGCCATGTACCGACGGGCTGATCCGAGAACAGCCCCTTGCCCTGGATGATGCCCGCCGCATGCTGGGCGAACAGGGGCGGCAACGAACGGTTGGCGAAGTGCATTCGCAGCAGCTCACGCCAGAAGTCCACCGGGTTGCGAATGGATCGCGGCGTCAGTTGATAAACGTGTTCGAGGATGAAGTCCTTCGACTCGTTCTCGCCGCGCACTGACTGCAACTCGGTCTGGTGGGCATGAAACAGGCCTGCGAAATGCTCCGGCTCGACTTGCTGCACCGCGCTGTAGGCCAGCCTGGGGAAAAGCTCCGCAAGGCTCAGCCGCACCGCACGTCCGTGGTGCACGATGTCCCACGGCAACTCATTCGCGTCGGCGCTGCGCAGGTGCAAGACCAGCGAGGGCGCTGGTCCCGGCTCACCGCGATCCCATGCGGCGCGATACCGCTCCTCGTACTCCGCCCGAAACGCGAACGGGTCTTCGTACAGCATCACCTCGAAGCCCCGGTCGCGCAGCTCGGACAACAGCTTCTCGTCGAGCAGCACGTCGTCGGGGTCGCAGGCAACCCACAGCCGGGTGAGGTCGGCCGTAAAGTGGCTAAGAATTCGTTCCGTCCACAAACTCATCTCACCTGTCCTCCGGGCATCACATCGCCGGAGACACGCACCATCATCACGGCATTCAAATCCGGCACGCTGGCCTCCATGTCATCCAGGGCGGCCATGCGTGCATCGTGTTCCTGCTGCAGTCGCTTGCGCCGATGCTCGCGCACGGCGGGCAAGCCGATTCGCCCGATCGCCTGACCTCTGGCCTCGAAGGCATACAGCGCGCGTTCGCGTTCTTCTTTCAGCCGAGCATGGTGTTCGTTCAGCAGCTCGGTGAAGATCCGCTCGCCTTGGGTACTGGCGGTCGTGAGCGACACCTCGAACCACTTCACCGACTCCTCGGCGCCGGTCACGGCGTGCACGTCTACGGTTTCGGTCAGCAGCAGGTTCCACACACGCTTCGCTGTCGGCACGAACGGGCGGCCTTCTTCGTTGACGAACACCGGCAGGAAGCGCTTTCGGCTCAATCCTTCCGCCGCCAGACTGATCTCCCACAGCGACCAGATGCCACGCACCGAATCCGGCAAACCCGTCACCCGGATCACGGGCAGGGGCTGCCCTGCCACGAAGCGCGGCAGTTCGCTGATGACGGCCCTGGCACGTGGGTCTTCCATCGTGACCCACTCCAATTCCGGGTTCTCGTCCGCCGTCCGGGCGTCAAAGCACGCCTGTGCCGATTCGCTGCCGTCCGCCCACTTCACGCGCCAGGCATTGCCCACCTTGGTTGCTGATCCGCCACGCGCAGCCAAACCACTGGTAATGGCCCGCTCCAACCAGAACTGCGCCGGATGGTCACGCCACTTGCGGGCGTCATCGGCGTCCAGGTCATGCGCTTCGGAAAGCAGGTCGCTGTTCTTCTTCGACTCCGCCAGCGTGGACCGCAGTTGCGACACCACGGCATCGCACTCCTGTTCGATCGCGTCCGGGTTTTGTAGCCCGTGCACGAACAACTCATCGAAGATCGGGTCGGCCTCGACCGAGTCCATCACATCGGACGCCTTGTCGACACCAAACTCCTGCGCAATGACTTCGAGCTTTTCCTCCAGCACCTGGCGCACACGGTGCTCGACCGTGTCTTCGAGCACGAAGTTGATGGCACGCACCACATAGTGCTGGCCGATACGGTCGACGCGGCCGATGCGCTGTTCAATTCGCATCGGGTTCCACGGCATATCGAAGTTGACGATGACGTGGCAGAACTGCAGGTTCAGACCTTCGCCGCCGGCATCCGTCGAGATCAGCACACGCACATCTTTGGAGAACACCTGCTGGGCACGAGTACGTGATTCCAGATCCATGCTGCCGTTGAGCGTCGCCACCGAGAAGCCACGGCTCTCCAGATAGTCGGCCAGCATCGCTTGGGTGGGCACGAACTCCGTGAAGATCAGCACCTTCAGCGCCGGGTCGCCTTCTTCCTGCTGCAGCTTGTAGATCAGCTCCAGCAGTGCCTCGGCTTTGGCGTCGGTGCCAGCGGCCTCCGTTTCGCGCGCCAGCTCCAGCAGCATCTCGACTTCGGATTTCTCCAGCTCCCAGCCACTGGACTGCATGGCCAGATCCACCTGAGACTGGCCATCGAGATCGGCCCACTCGTCAGCGCTGGTGCTCTCGAATAGGTTCGCCTGCGGCTGTGGCGCATCGAGCAGGGCCTGGCGCTTTTCCAGTGTGGTGCGGATGGCTGCCGTGCTGGACGTGACCAGCCGCTGCATCAGGATCATCAAAAAGCCAATGTGGCGCTGCTTGGCAGCCATGGCCTGGTTGTAGCCGTGGCGCACATAGTCGGTCACCGCCTCATACAGGCGCTGCTGTGCGCCGTGGCGCGCCTGCCAGGCCACCGCCTGCAGCCGGGTAACACGCGGCTTGAACAGCGGCTGGCCCTCGGCGTTGATGGAGGCACGCTTCTCGGTGCGGATCACGAAAGGGCGCACCCGGTCCCGGCTGACGCTGCTCTCGTCCGGGAACGCTTCCCGGTCCAGCAACTGCATCAAGCGCATGAACTGATCGGTCTTGCCCTGGTGCGGCGTGGCCGACAGCAGCAAGAGATAGGGCGATGCCTCAGCCAGCGCGGCGCCCAGCTTGTAGCGGGCCACCTGCTCGGTGCTGCCGCCCATGCGGTGGGCCTCGTCGATGATGACCAGATCCCACGACGCCGAAATCAGGTCCTCGAAGCGCTCGCGGTTGTAGGTGTTGAGCTGCTCCAGGCTCCAGCCGCGACGGCCTTCCAGGGGCTTCACCGAGTCCAGCGAGCAGATCACCTGGTCGTGCATGCGCCACAGGTTTTCTTCCTCGCCCGCGCCACCGCTGCGCCACTGGCGGAAGGCCGCCAGCTCGGACGGTTCGATGAACTGAAACTTCTCGCCGAAGTGCAGGCGCATTTCCGCCTGCCACTGACGTACCAGCCCCTTAGGCGCCACCACCAGGATGCGCTTCACCCGGCCACGCAACTTCAACTCGCGCAGCACCAAGCCGGCCTCGATGGTCTTGCCGAGGCCCACCTCATCGGCCAACAGGTAGCGGATGCGGTCGCGGCTGACGGCGCGATTCAAGGCATAGAGCTGGTGCGGCAGCGGCACCACGCTGGACTGGATCGGCGCCAGCAGCAGGTTGTCCTCCAGCGCGTCCAGCAGCTTGGCCGCCGCCACGGTGTGCAGGATCTGGTCCACGCTTGGGCGAACGCTCTCCAGCGGCGCCAGATCCACCGACCGGGCGCGCACCACGGCGTCCTTGGCCGGTAGCCACACGCGGTAAGCGACTTCGCCCCACACGTCCTGGCGCTCGACTACCCGGCACGGAGTGGCCTGCCGAATGAACCAGCACCAGTCGCCGATGGTGAACCCGCCGCCGGCCACGTTCAGATCCCGTCCTCGGTACGGGTCAGCGCGAGGTCATACAGCGTCAGCAGCTTCTCGTCTTCCTGCAGTGTTTCCTCTGGCAGCTTGTTAGCAATGGTAATGATGGTCTTGTAGTCCTTGGCTGCCCATGCGGCGCGGAAGCCAGCGCGCAACACTTCCAGGCGCGACTCCTTGATCTTGCGGCCAGCGAATGCTTTGTAGGTTTCGAACTCCTTGAGCAGACCCTTCTCGCGCTTTTCTTCAAGTTGTTTCCCGTTATTTGGGTCTGGTACGAACCATCGATCCCGCGCTTTTGCTTTGAGACGCGGATCAGATTTTTCCAGCTCCCGCATATCCTTGTAGTTGGACGAGAGATAGCCGTGAATCTGACTGGGCACATCACTCGCACCGTCGTAGCGTAAGAAGTTAGCCTCAAGCAGCGCTGAAAGCTCAGGACGTTCCTCATGCTTCTTCCAGCCAGCTCCAAGCTGGGTAATGAATTCGGGGTGTACCTCTTGGTAGGTGGACGGACGTCGCTTGAGGAAATGAGCCAACCAATCGATGGCGCTGCGCTCGTCGGAAACGAACAGCTCCATTTGTGGCGCTTGCGCGGTCTGAGCACGCTTCTTGTCGTACTCGGTTACTTGCTCCGGCAAGAAGACCATGTCGTCGCGCTCGGGAAAACGAGCACGGAGCCCATCCTGAAACTCCAGACTGGAAAGCGGCACGGGCGCACTGTGTTGGACGAACCACGCCACCATACGATCGAACAGGATGCGCGGATCACGCTCGGCAACAAACTCCAGCTCACCATTTTTCACCTTCACCACCGGAAGCTGCTTCAGGTGGGTCTGAACGAAGTCCCATGCCGATTCTGGGGTGGCTCCCCGTTGGGCGAAACGCTGCTCCAAGCCGCCGTTAGGCTTGTAGGCGGAAATCACCAAGTCTTGCTTGACGGCCACCGCGGTGGTGACAGCCTTGAAGCTGCCTTGCTGTTTATCGAGTGCCGAGACATTGGCCACTACAAAACCGGCCTGCTGCATCGCCGTTTGCAGGCCATTCCACACGGCAGCCTGAGTATTGGAGAACACCACAGTCATCCAGCGACCGGGTTTAAGGACACGGAAGTATTCCGCAAAGCAATCGGCCATCAACTTTCGGTAGTCGTCCACCGATTTCTGAGCGGCGCGATTTTCCTTGGTACGGTCAACGATGGCATCCAGCTTTGCTTGCGTCATCACGCCGTGCCAGGCCTCGACCAGGAAATTCAATTCTGCGTAGGGCAGATTCTCCCCGAACGGTGGGTCGGTGAATATGTAGTCAATACTGTTGTCAGCAAGAGGAAGCCGTGCGGCTGTACCTGTATTGATCGCCACGCCACCGGCACCGACTTTGAACTGGCTGAAGGCTTTACCCAGTCGATCCAGTTTCCCATCAAGGATGTACCAAGGACTGCACTCCGCATGTTGCGATGCAACGTAATACACGCCCGCTAGCATGCGGTTGACTTGAGAAAAGTGCGTAGGCCCATAGCGATTGAGCACTGATAGCCCGGCAATCGCCTGTTCAACCATGAAAACCAGAAATGCACGAATCCGCACATCCGAATGCGCATGTGCCCTGGCCCACAGCGCACCCATCACCTGTGCTGCACGCGGCAAAAACATGTGGTGGGTGTGGGTGATGCCCTTGTCGCGCATACGCGGCGCCTCCCACATATCAGCGAAAGGAAATGCTCGCTTCGGGACCGTACCGGGCAAAGGCATGGTCTCGATTCTGGCCAATAGTGCAAGATCCGCCGCGTCAGGCTTTTTCTCGTATTTAGTCTTGCCTATACGATAGGCAATCAAGCTGGGCACGCGCTTTGGCGCTTGAAGGGTGTTGCCGGTGGACTGATCCAGCTTTGATACGTAAAGCCTTTCGAGTTTTTTCTTGGTTAGTTCTGCATTGCAATGAGGGCAGGCAAACGTATCCCGTACCCGCTTAGAATCCTCGTCCAATGCCTCGTCGAGAAAGTTCACTTCTCCAGCGCACTCAGGGCAACTGAACACCTCGCCCCACACGGTGTATTCGATGCGGCCTTTAGTTTTGCCATCGCTGTGCAGCGTTTCAAACATCCAGCTAATGTCCTGCGCCAAGTCCTTGAGTAGTTGCTTGCCCGCATTAGAAAAGGCATCAACATCGAAAGGAATGTTGTAGTTCGCACCGATGAAGGTGGCGGCTGGCGATAGGTCATTGAGCACGGCGCGGCGTGCACCCCACTTTGGCGCGGTGCGGCCTTCCCGTTTCCAAGCTAGTTCCAACTCGTGTCGGTAGCTGGATGGGGCTGTGCCGCACCATTGAGCCGCCACACCGGTCATGCCCGAACCACCAAAACCATCTAGCACTATGTCACCCGGCTCGGTGTAGTGCAGGATCGACGGCACGATCGCCAAGTGCGGCACTTTGGTGTGGTAGCCGTGCGCTTTGTAGATAGCGTCGGTCTTGCCAACGCTCACATCAATTGCCAGCGGCTCGCGGTTGTACTTCAGCGTGGGGTCGTAGGGCTTGCCGTAGTACGCCACGAAGTCCGCCAGCCAAGGGTTTGGGCAGGCGGTGTAGTACGGCGGGTCCGACATCGCCAGGATCGCCTCGTCCGTACCCTGTGGGAATCCTTCGATCTCGCGAAATGCCGGATCTTTCAGCTTCTCGGCCAGCAGCTTGGTGAAGTGCTCGCGCCGGGCTTGCTCGCTCGGGAAGGCCTGGCCAAGGCATTCCACGGGGCCGGAATCTTTTTGTGTGGTGCTGCTGAATAGATTAGTCATTCTTGTCCTCGGCGCCTTGGGTCTTTATTACCGCGTTCGCAGACTGCTTGACCACGCCGCTCAGGTTATCGATGGATTTTCTGACCCGTTCCAACTCCTCTACGACAGGATGGTGCGGAACGCTGGTACCCATATAGGGCCGCAGGTCCACGTGGGTCTTTTCACTGTACTTGTTCTTCCCATATTCGTACTCGGCCGACACTTCGAACGTATGGGGACAAATCGTCGGGTCAGCTCCGCTTTCGAAGATCTTGAAGCCCATTCCGAGATCGAAGAGCAACTCCGACATGGGTGGCAGACAGTCGATAGGCTGCGAGAAAGCCGACTGCTTTGCGAGATTGCGACCCTCGCCTTGCTCGCCAAACTGAAAGAAGTCCCGATCAAGGCGTAGTCGGAGATTCTGTGCAGGCGAGCGACCGACATTCCTGATGAGCAATTGGATGACAGGGGTGCCCATGCGCACCTGCACGGTCACTGCGACAAAGGGGCGATTCTGATCAGCCATCTGCTCACGCATTGCACCTACTGCAGCACGGTTAGCGCGCAGAATGAAAAACGTGAGTCCGGCGAACGTTGCGGTCAACAGGACGTTGGCCAGCGTCAGCCATTCGGACAAGTTCGCTGGAATCGTCAGTGAGGTGACATCATTCATTGATTGCGTCCACTTCTATTTCTTGATCACCGTCTCGGGGTTCGGCGGATTTCTTCGGTTTGATGGCGATGGCCACCGCTTTGCCCGTTTCCAGGGTTGCCCGAATGACGTCCTGAAGCACTTGCGACTGGCTGGGCGTCGTGCCAACCCACGCCTTGGACACCACCGTTGTGAACGCGGTGTTGTCTAAATGACGCTGCGCGTTATCGTAGGTAATCCGCAGGCCACCCTTCGGCCCCTGGATGCCAGGATCCTTCTCCAGCAGCTTCCAATAGTCCAGCGGCAGGTACATGCCCGGTACAAGACCTACATCATCCGGGTTGAATATGAGCCTAGAGCAGAGTTTGAGGAAGAACGGGTTTTCGGTCAGGCGGAATCCGCCAATACCGGTGTTGGGCGCACAAGCCTTCAGCGCATCGAGCACGCCATCCATGCGGTCGAGTTCTTCCTTCAACTGTGCGTTGGGCAAGCGGTAGACGGCTTCAGCTGGCCCATCACGCCGATCCTCACGCTCCATCGCCTTGTACTGAACCATGACAAAGCTTTGGTAGGTTTCGTTGAAATAGATGAGGTCGGTGCCAGTTTGTTCTTCGAGCGGCAGGCGGTTGGCAAGAATGACAGTGAGACGTTCCGACGTGGCTTCGGACTCGAAGACGGCTGCGCCGTAGGGGTAGGTTTTGATCACCTCGAAACCGGGCAGGTTCTGCAAATCGTGGACCACCATCGGATCTTCGCGCAGCCGAACGCTGGGCAGGCCGTCGAGAAAAGACACCGGTGTTTCATCCGATGGTGTCCACTCCTGAACAGGGTCGCGACTGATCCCGGCTATCGACAACGCCGTGAGTAACGCTTCTTTTTGCTGCGCCAAGTTGTCTCGTGCTCGCTCCGACAGCCGTCGGATGCGTTCCGTTCTGGTCTGACTGAAGCGTTCCAACAGTGTGCTGGCTTGGGGCGCGATCTGGCGGATGACTTCGACGACGGCGGTGAAGCCTTTGTCGGTCAACAATCCACCCGACCGAAACCGTTTACGCACGGATACGGCATTGCGCTTGGGCAGACGATTCAGCAGTTTCCGAACGGACAGCGGGTTCGCGAGTTTTTCAGCCTTGTCGATATTCAACCGACTCATGCCCGTACCAGCGCGCACACCACGACGCCCAAGTCCAATGTGCGTCAACTTCCCAGCGTTAACCACGAAGCAAACCAGTGGTGCGGTTCGGCTGTGCTGAAAGTCGGCGACAGGCTCGGCAAACGCGCGCTCCTCGGCTACACATTCAAGGAATGTGTCCATCCGATCTTTCGTGAGGAATACGACGAATCCGCTTGCCTTGGCCATTTGACTAGTTGCCCATCTGGCCCGTGGCCTGTTGTGCGGCGTACTCCCTCATGCCATTGCGCAAGATTTCGAGGAATGTGTGGTTCCTGCTTTCGGCATCTGCCACGATGGCATCGAAGGACACGACGAAAGTTGGAGTCGGAACCACAGTTCCATCTCTTCGCTCGGTTCGGAATTCCTGGTAGTAAAGCTTCCCCATGGAGAAAAGTGGCGCCCAGTTTTGCTGGCGCAGCCGAGTTCCCATCGTGTCGCTGATCTGGATGACGGCGTAGTACCAGATTCTCTGGATGTTGGGGCAATGCGCCGCCAGCTTCACCGCACGATCAAGCAGTTGATTGATGGCGTATTGGTTTTCTTTTTCATCGTCCGTTTTCTTCTTTATTTCGATGACGACTACGTCCACTGCGCTGGCATCTTTTGGATCAGCGGAGAAGATCATTGCAATATCTGGCCTGCCCGCATCCTTCTCGCTTTCTTCATCAAGCCGTATGGCATTAACGACGGTATCCATCCGTTGCTCGCTCAGGATGGTACGAAACACCATGAACTTGTCATCGAGCAACCAGGCGTTGTTCTGGTAAACCTCCGAAGGCATGGCTTCTCGCGAAAATTCCTTGAATCTCGGAACGATCAGGTTATGTATTTCGGATTCGGCATTGTCGGCCGTCATTTCCTTCATGCGGCCGATGATCTTGTCGCGGTAAAGGATGTATTCGGTCAAAGTGCGCGATGACAGCTCCAGCGACTTCACATACGCCGCTTCGGTCAGTGTCTCGCATTGCAGCACCTGCTTCTGAGCACGGAAGAATTTCTGTTGCGCGATCTCCAGAGCATCATCACGATCAATCAAGCCAACGGTATCGTTTTCGAAATAGCCCAGAAGATGCGGGAATTGCTCCTCGAACTCTTCCTTTACCTTTTCGTTCTTTTCTGTGATCTTCGGAATCTTGTCTGCCAACACCTTGCCAACTTCCCGGCGCAAGACGCGATATAGACTTGCTTCTTGGAGCCCTTCCGGCAGTATCAGCTTTTGGCGCGAACTGTCGGCATTGGAGTGAAACATCTCCGACTCGAATAGGAACACACCCATGTAGCCCGGAGGAAAAGACGAAGTTGGTATCAAGTTGACCGGAATCGTCCGACCATCAATGCTGAAGGCAACAAGTAGGCTTCCTTTGCCCGACACCGGCTCGACGTGATAGTGCATGTCAATGGTCGAGAACGCATCCAGAGAATCATCCTGGATGGTGATCTTGGTCATTGAAGGCAAATCGGCGGGCGTTATCTTCACCTCGTGAGGAAAAAATTCCTTTTGCGTGTTGCTCTCGGCTGTCTTGAGGTTGATCGAAATCGTAAACGCCCTGCCATCACGTTTGCGCGCGTCAAGCGTTGGCAGAAATTGTTCGATCAAAAGCGGCTTGATGGCATCTGGCTTCAGATCGTCATAGGACTTGACGCGCGCGCCCGCAAAGCCGGTGAACGTCAATATCGTATTGGCTCCCTGCACCTCCCCAAGCTCTTGGAGTGGCGCGTTGCCGTCAAAGCCTTCTTTGAAAACAAACTTCCGCAGCCACTTGTCTCGCGTACTGATGACTTCAACGCGATCAAAATAGTTGAGGAACACCAAGCGACCAATACCCTTGTGGAATTTGTCTCTGGGCTTCAATAAGGTTTTGAAGCGATCAAAATTCTCGTCCGTGAATCCATCGCCGTTATCTGTAACGGTGATCTTCAACGTGTCCGGCTTGTCGTATGCCTGCACATCAATATCGATGGACACTTCGGTCGCACCCGCATCCAGCGCATTGGCAAGGGCTTCGAAATAGACCAATGTCAACGATGGGTTGGGGAAAAACAGCTTGATGGCCCCAGCGGTTTCAATATCCATTGCCTTCCTCCGTTGGGTCCATCACTCGATCACGAAGCGCAGCTTGGTGGCGTCCTTGCCCTTGCAGCGCTCGTTCATGAAGGTGTCGAAGCGCTTGCGCAGCTCGTCCGGCGTGGCCGGCGAACCGCCTTGCAGTAGCGCCTGCTTGATCTCGTCGCCCTTGACCGCGATCTTCTCCAGCCCCGATAGCGCCTCCTGCACAGCGTTAGCGAACTCGCTGGTCATCGGGTCCGGCAGCTTGCGTGAGGCCAGGAAGGCGTCGATCAGCTTCTTGGACGCGGGCGGCAACAGGCCTAGGCTGTCCTGCGTGAACGGGTCTTCCAGGTTCTCCAGCAGGGTCTGCTGCCAGTTGGCCACCAACTGGTCCAGGTCGTCGTCCAGCTTGTGCAGGCGGTTGGCCGCCGGGATCAGCTCCAGCTGCTCGGCAGAGGGGCGGAACTGGCAGTGGGGGCAAACGGCTGCCGTGACCAGCGTCGGCTCATCCAGCGATGAACAACTCTTCAGGCCGTTGAGCGACTCCTCGAAGGCGGTGAGCTGGCTGGTGGGCATTAGCGACACGCCGGCCAACACGCGCAGCGCCAGCAGGCGGTCGTCCTTGCGCAGGGCATTGCGGGTCTTGTCCTCGGCGACGCCCAGCCGCGCCTTGCTGTGGGTGGCGATGTAGGCGGTGATGTAGTCCTTCTTGAGCTGGTTGAGCGTCTGCCGGTATTCGGCCGCGTGCTCGGCGGTGCGGTCCTGACTCAGCTTTTCCTGCAGTGCCTTGCGGGCGGTCTCGGCCTGCTTCACCCACGGGTGCTCGGCGGGCAGCACCATTTCGGCCTGCGAGAGGTAGGACGCCGTGCTGCCCAGTTCCACGACCAGTTCGAGCAGACGCTCGACGGCGGCCAGAATCTCCAGATTCTTCTTCTGGCCGTCCAGATCTTCCTGCGTGACGCGCAGGTTCTTGAGCTTGCCGACGGTGTTGTACGGCGCCAGCGACTCGGTGAACTTCTTCAGCGAATCCAGCCGGGCGTGCCAGTCTTTCGCTTCCTCCTCGCGCAGCAGGTTCTGGCCCCAGAAGCCGAGCTTGCCTTGTTGCAAGTCGGAGCCCGCCTTGAGTACACGCGGCACCAGAGCGCTGACTTTGTCTTGCAGCTTGATGACCGGCTCGGTGTCGCCTTGGCTGGCTTTCTGGGCCAGGCCAGATGGCAGGTCGAACAATTCGAACAGGACACGCAGTACCGCAAGATTGATTTCCTTGGGTGCCTCGACGTGCTTGAACTGCTTGAGCTCTTCGATGGAGCGTTCAGCCAGCTGTGCCAGCTTGCCGGAGTCGATCTTGTCGCCGGTGATCGACAGCACAATGTCGCCGGAATAGACCAGCCCACCCAGCACGGTGACCAGCAGATCGGGTTCCAGCCGGTATTTGATGGGCGCGAAAAACTCGATGTCCGAAGTGCCCGAGAGCAGTTCGCTGCGGTTGAGCACCTGGCCGTGGCCCTTGGCCTTGAGGCGGTTCAGCACCTCCTGCGCGTAGCGGGAGTTGGCAGGATCGACGCGTTCGCCATCGAGCAGTTCCAGTGCGTCCAGGATGGCAACAGCATCCTTGGTGCGGGTGCCGCCAGCCAGTGCCCGCAGCGCGTTGCCGACCAGTTGCTTGCGGTTGGCTTCCGTCACCAGCACCGAGAAGGTGGGGTATTCGGGCGAAATGTCAGCAAACCGCTGGCCCAAGGCGAGGCCGGAGACGATATTCACCACATCGCGGAAGTTGATGCGCTCATCCGGGCCCAGACGTGCGCGGTCGCGCAGGGACACGCCCTTGGACCAGTCCTGCAGGGTCTTGGTCTTGCCCTGATAGGTGACCTCGAACGCGGTCATTTGCTTTTCCTGCAGCCATTTGCTCATGGACCGCAACGAATCCTGCGCCTTGGACAGGTAGATGGCTTTCGCACCACCGCTGGCGGTCGACGCCAGATCGAGTGCCGCCGCGTATTGCGACAGGTAGCGCTTGTAGTCTTCATCGGGCGACTTCAGGCGGAAGAACACCTCGTCCGCGAGGCTGTTGTCGCTGAACTTCGGTTTGTCGAACGGCTGGATGAAGTAGATGTAGAAATCGCGTTCGGGCTGGGCCGTGGGGCGATCGTTCGGGGCACCAAAGAACAGGTAACCCATGCGCTCGACGCGACGCTCCTGCCACTCGATCTGGTACTGCCAGATCTGGAAACCGGGGTAGCGCAGATCGTCGCTGCACTCCATCAGTGCCTTGATGGCGCTGTAGTAGGCGCGGTCGAGCGCGTCATCGGATAGGGCTTCTGCACGCTTCTCGATCTGCGCGTCGTAGTCGATGTCCTTCTTGAGGTCGAGGTAGTACTGTTCGGTGTCAGCGGCCTTGGAGATGAACTGCCCATTGACGGTCTTCAGCACTTCCCGCATCACGGTTTGCACCATCGACAGCAGGTTCTCGGCCGGATCGCCCGGCATGTCCTCCACGCCAGGCTGAAACAGGCACAGGGCGTCGCGCAGCTCGGCGGCCGTGGGGCCAATGGGTACGTGGATGTCGCCGCCAGTGGTCAGGCGGTGCACGGCCAGCGCATTGATCACGCGCAGCGCCATGGCTTTGTAGGCCGGGCGCGTGAAGGCCTGCTGTACACGCGACTCCAACACTTCGGAGACGCGCATCACTTCCTTGATGTTCGGGTCGGCACGAAGCACCGAATTGGTCTTGATGGTGTTCCAGAAGCTCTCGTAGCTGATGAACAGCGGCTTGTCGGCAGGTACTTCCTGATCGAGGATGGCCAGCATGGCGGACTCGATGGTCTTGAGCGCGCCGCGCTTCTCGGTGAAGTGGATCTGCTCGAAGGTCTTCAGGTAGTCCGGGTGGACCGGGAACAAGCGCACGTACTCATCCATGCGCTCGTTCATGGAGCCATAGAATTTGGCGAACGGCGTGAGGTACTCGCGGATCTTGTTCTGCTGGTCGGCCGTCTTCTTGAGCAGGCGCGCGGAGACGACGAAGCTGACGTCCTGGCGGTCGATCAGGATCTGGGTGAAGCGCTCGTTGACGCGGCGCATGCTGTCCGCCACATGCTGGAAGCGCACGCTGTCGAAAATGGCCTCCTGCACACCGGCGACGAAGCGGAACTTCAGATGCTTGGTGACTTCGCCGATCTGACGCAGGATGGCCAAGTCCTGGACCAGCTCGTGGTCGCGACGGGACTGCAGGTACTCCAGGAATTCATCGACGACGAGCAGCACGCCCTGGTCCGGGAATTTCTCGCCGAACGCGGCCATCATCTCCTCGAAGGAGTCCTTGTTGTTGAGCTCCTTGTCGGCGGTCGGGAAGGTGTAGTCGACGCCGACTTTTTCAAGGAAACGCTCAAGCTGCAGGGTGATGATCTGGCGCAGCGGCATTTGCAGCCCGCCCACCTCGATGCGCAGAACCTTGAAGCGACCGGCGATCGGGGCTACCGCCTCGGCGACCTTCGGGTGGCGGATCATTGGCGCGTAGGCGGCGTCTTCGGCCACCAGCGACAGCACCGACATCAAGTGCGACTTACCGGTACCGTAGTTGCCGACGATGAGCACACCTTTGTGATCGACCGAGTCGTCAAAACTGAGCTGGGGAACCATGAGCTTGGAAATCCGCTCGGCCATGTCATCGGAGATGACATAGGTCGCGACGAGCTTCTTGGCCTCGTCCGGGCGACCAGCATCGAGCAGTTGAATGACTGACTCGATCTGCTCGAACTGGATCAGATCTCCGTATTTCATGTTCTTGGCCATATGGTTCTCACTTCCCCGTAGCGTCAAATTTCGAGTACGACCACGCCGTCACGGCTGTAGTCACGATGTTCTGGGTGACTTATGTCGGCGTACACCAAGCGATCACCGCGCAGCTCGCCCGGCCAGACGGCCACGACGCGCTTGGAATGAGCCAGCCGCCTGACGAGGTCAAGCGGGTTGATCTGCAGGCCCGGCTCGAACAACAACTCCAGGTTGTCGAGCAGCAGCGGATCTTCAGTACGTTCCTTGTCCGCGATCTCACGCAGCAGTTCGCCTGCCGAGAAACCGCGCTTGTTGTTCGGTGTGGCAGCCAACCGGCGCCCCAGCTCAAGGCCGACGTTGAGCGGCTCGATGTTGAGCTTGGCGCCGAGCTGGCGGAGCAGTTGGGTTTTGCCACTGCGGCTGGGACCGACCAGCAGGATCAACTTGCTGTTGAGATCGCCGATTTCGCCGATGAGTCGTTCGAGTTTTGCCAGCATGCTCATCCCCTCAGTCCGACTCGGCTTCGAGCCGTTGTTGATCAGGGGAGCGGTAGCCCGGCGCCAGCACGGCATTTCGTACGCCGTAGATGGCAAGGTGGTCTTTCAACCACAACCGGTACTCGTACCCGCGCAGACTGTGGTCGGGCGTGCAGTCCACACTCCATTGGCGAAGGATGTAACCGGCGGTGGCAGCCCGCAGCTTCATCCGCAGCACGCCGCCCCGCATGCTGTAGTCCATCTCGGTGATCTCCGGCCGGGGTTGATCCGGATGCGGCACCAGCTCCAGCTCGACGATCCGGGTCCACTGAATGTCTTGATCGCTCATCTCGTGGGGCGCCATGGGTTGCCCCTTGAGCACCACGGGGCGTTTGATCCGGGTGATGACGAAGTCCCGGAACTCCTGCGACTTCCGATCGAACGCGCGGACGTGCCAGCGCAGGCCGTTGTCGATCAGCGCAAAGGGGACAATCTCCCGTTCGGTGCGGCCGCTGGAGATGGAGTGGTACTCGATGCCGAGCGGACAGCCCTGGTGGATCGCCCGGGTCACGCTCGCGAGCACATTCAGGTCCGGGTGCGTGAGCCGAGACGGGCTCTCGCTGGCCACCCACGCCTTGAGCCGCATCGGCTCGCCGTCGCCGAAGCCTTGGGTCAGCCACGACAGCACCCGCTCCGGGGGGAAGGCGAAGACCGGCTGGAAGTCCGGCCCAAGGACGTAGGACTTGCCCTTGGAGTCGTAGTCGATGTTGCCGGGGGCCAGCTCCTTGTACAGCGCCAGATCCCTGGACGCAGCGGCGGACTGGATGCCAAACCGGGTGACCAAGTCCTGGCGGCGTATCTCCCCGACGAAGCGCACGCGCAACTCCACGAACGCGAGTCGATCGCGTTGTGGCTGGGTGAGATCTGCAAGCTGTTCGTTCGACATCCTGGCTGGCTCGTTCGGGTTAGCGAATGCTTGTGCGTGTTATTGCGGAAAGTATATGGTCTGCCATAAAATCTGTCCATGAATCGATTGCGAGTCATACATGAGTCTTCTTATGATGACCACAAGCGCCGCAGCGACAAGAGGACCTGTGCGGACACCATGCAGAATCTCGCAGAGCTTCGCCTCAAGCCAGGGACGCTGGAGCGGTACGGCTCATGCTTAGGGTTGAGCTGATGATCATCGGCGTTGCCTACGCTCTTCATCGGTGGGGAGGACATTGAAAATGATGGAGTCGACAGAAGAGTCTGGGTCGTCTGCCTTCCTGCGTGTCCTTACGTTGGACGGCGGCGGCGCTAAGGGCTTCTACACGCTGGGCGTACTCAAGGAAATCGAGGCGATGATCGGGTGCCCACTGCACCAGAAGTTCGATCTGGTGTTCGGTACCAGTACGGGCGCGATCATCGCGTCACTGATCGCGCTCGGTCACAGCGTCGATTCCATCCTGGAGCTGTACCGCAAGCACGTGCCTACCGTGATGTCGCAGAAGACCGCTCCGGCTAGGTCGCAGGCCCTGAAGAAGCTGGCGAGCGAGGTCTTCGGCGATGCAACGTTCAGCGATGTGAGGACCGGCATCGGGATCGTCACGGCCAAGTGGCTGACCGAGCGCCCGATGATCTTTAAGGGCAGCGTCGCGCAGGCGCATGGCCGAGTCGGTACGTTCGTCCCGGGCTTTGGTGTGAGCATCGCAGACGCTGTCAAGGCGTCGTGCTCGGCCTACCCGTTCTTCGAGCGAACGATTGTCAGAACCGCAATGGGTGAGGACATTGAGCTGATCGACGGCGGCTACTGCGCAAACAACCCGACGCTGTACGCAATCGCCGATGCGGTCCAGGCGCTTCAGAGAGAGCGCAAGGACATCCGGCTTGTGAGCGTTGGCGTGGGCATGTACCCCGACCCGAAGCCGAGCCTGTTGATGTGGCTGGCGAAAAAATATCTCGTCAGCGTCCAGTTGCTGCAGAAGAC
Organism: Diaphorobacter sp. LR2014-1; assembly: GCF_002916785.1. Lineage (NCBI taxonomy): Bacteria > Pseudomonadati > Pseudomonadota > Betaproteobacteria > Burkholderiales > Comamonadaceae > Diaphorobacter > Diaphorobacter sp. LR2014-1. Next base: position 41,776 of record NZ_MTBE01000014.1, read on the forward strand.
CCTGGAGATCAACACGCAGTCGATGGACCAGCTGCGGCAGATCCTGTTCCATGACGTACCGACCATCCGAATCAACGACTCCTACGTCACGCCTGAAATGGCGACTGATCTGCTGGAACACGACCTCAAAAAGCTCGGTGTCTTGTTCCAGCGAGGGCGGGAGTCGTTCGCGTCGCGGGAGACGCAGCTTCGCGAGCTCTTGATATAGCCAGGGGAAGAACATGCCAATTCCAGAATCGCAGCTCGAAACGTGGTCCCACCAGGGATCGATTACCCAGTCGAGCAACACCTACAACACGATCAAGAGCGTCCTGGAGGACAGCGCCACGCCGTATGCCGGCAAGAACTTCAAAGTGTTCCTTCAAGGCTCGTACGGTAACGACACGAATATCTACGCCGAGAGCGACGTGGACATCGTCATCCGGCTCGACGACTGCTTTCACAGCGATCTCGAATCTTTGTCCGATGACGAAAAGTCGGCCTACAAGCAGGCATTCAGCGACGCGACCTACACACATGCCGACTTCAAGCGGGACGTACTGTCGGTGCTTGAGGAGCAATACGGTTCGGCCGTGAAAGCCGGCGACAAGGCGATTGCCATTGACGCGAGCGGCTCACGGCGCAAGTCGGACGTGATTGTTGCGACGCAATTCCGGCGCTACTTCAAGTTCCGGTCAGCAAGCGACTCTGAGTACGTCGAAGGCATCTGCTTTTTCAACGCTGCTGGCGAGCGAATCGCGAACTACCCAAAGCAGCACTCGGCGAACCTGACGGCGAAGCATCAGGCCTCTTCGCAGTGGCTCAAACCTATGGCCCGGGTGTTCAAGAACATGCGCAGCCGGATGGTCGAAGACGGCCTGATTAAGGCCGGTATCGCACCTTCGTACTACATCGAAGGCTTGCTGTACAACGTGCCGAACGAGAAGCTCACCACCAGCTATCAGGACTGCGTGGTCAACACCTTGAATTGGTATCGGCAGGAGGCCTCGAAAACCGACCTCGTGTGTGCCAACGAGCAGTATTACCTGCTGCGAGATGGTTACCACACGTGCTGGCGACAGGCGGCCTGTGATGCGTTCATCGAGGCGGCGGTAAAGCTTTGGAACGACTGGTAGTCAAAGGATTGGCTTAACAGGCAAGCATCACATCTGAAATACGGTTGACCACCGGTTCCGTTTGATTGCGGCGCGAGCCGAGCAAGAGACACAGCATCAAGGCCATTCGCTTCACTTGGGAATGGCACGATGGGACAGACCAACCGCCGCGCATCCGCATGGCCTTCGCTGGCCGTGCTGTTGGCCGTGTTGCTCTCGGCCATGCAACCCGCCATCGCCGACGACACCCCGGAGCGTGAGCAGCTCGCCGCGCTCACCCGCCAACTCGACCTGCTCGACCGCCTCGCCGAGCACGCCGCCAGTACCGCCCCCCAGGAACGCGCCCGCTACCACTTCGACTACGCCCGACTGCGCGCGGACCTGCAGCGCGTTCGCACCGGCCTGCAGGACTACCTCGTGCCCCAGCGCGCCCAGCCGCGCGATCCCGTCCCGCTGGCCGGCGATTACGTCCGCCGCGACCGCGCCGACGACGAGGAGCCGTCGCCATGACGCCCTCTGCCGATCAGGTCGCCGCCTTCCAGGCCAACGGCGGCTTCGCGCCTTCGGCCGTTGCTGCCGTGGTGCTGGGCTTCGTGTTCGCCGTGTTGCTGCTGTGGGGCGTGTGGGCCATGCGCACCGCCTACGTCGGCTGGGCCGAGCACCGCATCACTGAACGTCAGTTCCTCGCCGTCGTCGTGCGCTTCGTGGCGATGTACCTGGTGCTGACGTTCTTCCTCCTCTCCTGACCGTCACGAAAGGCCATACGCCATGAACACGCCTCCGACATCCCATCGCATTCCGTCCCGCATCGCCGCACCGCTGCTGCCGCTGGCGCTCGCGGGCCTGCCGCTGTCGGCCTTCGCGCAGGGCCTGCCGACCATGGAAGACCCATCGCGCGGCCAAGGCAGCGGCATCCTGCAGACCTTGCAGAACTACGGCTACGACATCGTGCTGCTGATCGCGCTGCTCGTGGTCGCCTCGATGTTCGTCGGTGTCTGCTATCACGCCTACACACGCTACTCGGAGATCCACACCGGCCGCGCCACCTGGGGCCAGTTCGGCCTGACGGTCGCCGTGGGCGCGATCCTGCTGGTGGTCGGCATCTGGCTGCTCACCAAGGCCACCGGCGTGCTGTGAGGGCGGCAAGCGATGGCCGTCCCCTCGGAGACCCCGCAAGACACGCTGGTCAGCTTCCTGCCGCACCGGCTGAATCGCCAGCCGGTGGTCGTGCGCGGGCTGACCGCCGACGAGTTGTGGATCTGCACCGGCCTGTCGGCCGCAGCCGGATTCGCGCTCGGCCTGCCGCTGGCCTGGCTCACGCACAGCATCGCCATGGTGCCGACGCTGATCGTCGCCGGTATCGCGCTGGGCGTCTTCGTCGGCGGTGGTTTTCTGCGCGCGCAGAAGCGCGGCCGGCCCGACACCTGGTTGTACCGGCAGCTCCAGTGGCGGCTGGCCCTGCGGCACCCGGCGCTGGCGGCACTCCTGGGCGGCCGGCGCCTCATCACCCGCTCGGGCTACTGGACGACCCGGCGCAACGCCGATCGAGGTGCGCCATGAGCCGTTTCAAGAACGAGGTTGCGCACCTGCAGGCGCACGTGAAGACGCTGCGCCTGGGGGCCGGCGCGTTGTTCGTGGTGGCGCTGCTGCTCGGCTTCGGTTGGTGGAGTGCGCCGAAGAGTCTGACCATCCATGTGCCGCCGGACCTGCGCTCGGGCAGCACGCGCAAGTGGTGGGACGTGCCGCCCGAGAGTGTGTACGCCTTCTCGTTCTACATCTGGCAGCAGGTGCAGCGCTGGCCCACGAACGGCGAGGAAGACTACCCGCGCAACCTGCGCGCGCTGTCGGCCTACCTGACGCCGAGCTGCCGGGCCTTCCTTCAACAGGACTACGAGTACCGGCGCGCCAGTGGCGAGCTGCGTCAGCGCGTGCGCGGCATCTACGAGATTCCCGGCCGCGGCTACGGCGATGATCCGGCCACGCGCGTCAAGGTGGTTTCCGACCGCGATTGGATCGTCACGCTCGACGTGAGCGCGGACGAATACTACGGCTCCGAGCAGGTCAAGCGCGCCCTGGTGCGCTACCCCATCAAGGTCGTCCGGCTGGACATCGATCCCGAGCACAACCCCTTCGGCCTGGCGCTGGACTGCTACGCCGGCGCACCCCAGCGCATCGAACCGCCGCCGACACCGCCCCAGGCCGGCGCGCCCGCCAACGCCTCCGGCCATCTGCAGGGAGACTCCCCATGAAGCCCATTGCCTTGTCGGCCCTGGCCGGCGTCCTGCTGATCCTCGGTTTCGTGCCGGCCAGCCAGGCCGTGGAAATCCTGCGCTGGGAGCGCCTGCCCCTGCCGGTGCCGCTGGTGGTCGGTCAGGAGCGCGTGGTCTTCATCGACCGCAATGTGCGCGTCGGCGTGCCGGCCAGCGTCGGCGACCACCTGCGCGTGCAGAGTGCGGGCGGTGCGATCTACCTGCGGGCAAGCGAGCCGATTCCGCCCACGCGGCTGCAACTGCAGGACGTGGAATCCGGCGCGCTGATCCTGCTCGACATCGCCGCCGAGCCGGCGAAGGACGACCAGGCGCCGCTGGAGCCAGTGCGCATCGTGGAAGCGGAAGCCCCCGCGAAACGCTACGGCGGCGGTGCAGCAGGCGGCGTGGACGAGCAGGCCGAAGCGCCCGCGGACAAATCTGTTCCCCGGCGCGAAACGCCGGTTCCGGTCGTGCTGACGCGCCATGCCGCACAGAACCTGTACGCGCCGCTGCGCACCGTCGAGCCGGTCGCCGGCATCGGGCGTGTGAACCTGCGCCGCGGCCTCGCGCTGGACACCTTGCTGCCGACGCTGCCGGTGCACGCGCGGGCACTGGCCGCGTGGCGCCTGGAAGACCAGTGGGTGACGGCCTTGCGACTCACCAATACCTCGGCGCGCTGGCTCGACCTCGACCCGCGCGCCCTGCAGGGGAACTTCGTGGCGGCGACCTTCCAGCATCCGAACCTGGGGCCGGCCGGTACCGCGTCCGACACCACGGTGCTCTACCTGGTCACGCGCGGCCACGGCCTGGCCGAGTCGCTGCTGCCGGCGCTGAGCCCGATCGACGCCACCGTGAACCTGCCGCCGGCCGCCGCGGCGGGCTCCACCGGAGGAGCGCGCGATGAAGAGTAATCCGCTGCTCAAGTGGCTGCTGATCCCGATGGCGCTGCTGCTGGTGTTCGTCGGCATCAAGCTATTCTCCGGCGCTCCCGGCGGCCAGCCCGCTCCCAAGGGCGCGGCCAGTACGCTCACGCCCGAGGAGATGAAGGCTCTGGGCATCGCCGGCGACACGCCGCGCGATACCGTCGCCACGCTGGTAGCCCAGGTGAAGCAGTTGCGCACGGAGCTGCAGAGCGCGCTCGGCGACAACAAGCAGCACAAGGCCGAGAACGAGCGCCTGCGTGCGCGGGAAAGCGCGATCGACCAGCGCATCCAGAGCGCGCTGGAAGGCGAACGCAACCGCCTGGAGCAGGAACGCAACCAGGTGGCCAGCGACAGGCAGCAGACCCAGGGGCTGCTGCAGGATCTGCAGCGGCAACTGGACGGCCTTGCCGGCAAGGGTGGCCCGTCCGACCTGCCCGTCGGACTGGGGCTCGAAGAGGGTGACGGCCAGCGCTTCGACCGCGGCGCCGGTGGCACGCAGTGGGTCGAGCCCGACGATGCCAAGGTCGACGCCAAGAACGGCAGCAAGGAGCCGAGCTTTCCCCTGAGCTTCGGGTCGGCCCAGAAAAGCCTGTCGGCCGCAGTGGAATCCGTCGCCGACGTCGGCAGCCGCGCGGTGGGCGCATCCACGAAGGCTGTCTACACCGTGCCATCGAACTCGACGCTCATGGGGTCGGTTGCCATGACGGCGCTGATCGGGCGCGTGCCGATCGATGGAACCGTCAACGATCCCTATCCGTTCAAGGTGCTGATCGGCCCGGACAACCTCACGGCCAACGGCATCGACATCCCCGACGTGGCCGGCGCCGTGGTCAGCGGCACGGCCTCGGGCGACTGGACGCTCTCGTGCGTGCGCGGGCAAATCCGCTCGGTCACGTTCGTATTCCAGGACGGCACCATCCGCACGGTGCCGGAGGACAGCAGCAAGGGCGGTAGCAGCGGCGGCAACTCGGGTCACAACGGCGCCAGCATCCAAGGCGGCCTGGGCTGGATCAGCGACCCCTACGGCATCCCCTGCGTCAGCGGCGAGCGGCGCAGCAACGCCCAGCAGTACCTGGGAAGCCAGGCGCTCATCACCGCAGCCGGCGCCGGCGCGGCCTCGCTCATCAAGTCCGACAACGGCAGCGTTGCCGTGGTCGCCAACAGCAACGGCTCGCTGGGCACCGTCGGCATCAGCGGCAACGAAGCGATGGGCCGCATCCTCGCGGGCGGCGTGCGCGACATGGCCGATTGGGTCAACAAGCTCTACGGCCAGGCCTTCGCGGCGGTCTACGTGCAGCCCGGCGCCAGGGTGGCCGTGCATCTGGAGCAGCCGCTCGACATCGACTACGACGCCAAGGGGCGTCGGGTCCACCACCGCACCGGAGAAGCCCATGCCTCGGATCTGGATTGACGCGGCCGCCGTGCTGCTGGCGGCCACCCTGCTCGGCGGCTGCGCCACCAGCAAGGAGAAGCTGCTGCCGCACGGCGACAGCACCATGCTCGACATCTGGCATCAGGAAACCGGCGGCAGCGCGGGCGGCGGCCAGGCCGCGCGGCAACTGCTCGATGCGCGCCAGGGCCTGCGCCGGCCGCTGGCCGATGCCGATGTGCAGGCGGCGCCCGGCGTGCAGGCGCGCTACACCCGTACCGCGCAGAACGAGATTTACCGCCAGTTCCACCGCCTGCCAAACCCCGACCTGGTGATGTACGTGTTCCCGCACCTGGCGGGCACCGACCCGGTGCCGGTGCCCGGCTACAGCACGGTGTTCCCGCTCTACCAGCGCGTGCAGTACGCGATGCCGGGCGAGCGCGTGGAGGACTACTGATGGCCTGGTCGCTGCCGTGGTCACGCAAGCCCGACGTATCGCCTGCTGACGCCGTGGATGCGGCCGATGATGCCTGGGCACGGCACGTAACGGCGCTGTCGGCACAGGGTGTCGCCGAGCCGGGCAGCGCGCTCGGCCGGGGCCGGCGCAGGCCGGCCACCCAGGCCGACCACGATGCGCTCTATGGCGTCGCCCCGTCGTTCGCGGACTTGCTGCCCTGGGTCGAGTACCTGCCCGGCAGCAAGTGCATGTTGCTGGAAGATGGCCAGTCGGTGGCGGCCTTCTTCGAGCTGGCGCCGGTCGGTACCGAGGGCCGCGAGATGGCCTGGCTTTGGCAGGCGCGCGATGCGCTGGAGAATGCCCTGCAGGACTCCTTCGACGAGTTGGACGACAACCCCTGGGTGGTGCAGCTCTACGCCCAGGACGAGGCCGACTGGGACAACTATCTGCGCTCCCTGGCGAACTACCTGCAGCCGCGTGCACAGGGCAGCGCGTTCAGCGACTTCTACCTGCGCTTCTTCGCCCATCACCTGCGGGCCATCGCCAAGCCGGGGGGCCTGTTCGAGGACACCACGGTGACGCGCCTGCCGTGGCGCGGCCAAGTCCGGCGCGTGCGCATGGTGGTCTACCGCCGCACGTCCGCGGCCCAGACCTCGCGGCGCGGCCAGTCGCCCGAGCAGGCGCTGACCACGATCTGCGACCGCCTCGTCGGCGGGCTGGCGAATGCCGGCGTGAAGGCTCGGCGTCTCGGCGCGGCGGACATCCACGCCTGGCTGCTGCGCTGGTTCAACCCGAATCCGACCCTGCTCGGCGCCACTGCCGAAGATCGGGAACGCTTCTACGCGCTGACCCGCTACCCGGAAGAGCGGGAGGAGGGCGAGATCGAACTCGCCAGCGGCACCGACTTCGCGCAGCGCCTGTTCTTCGGCCAGCCCCGTTCGGACGTGCCCAACGGCCTGTGGTTCTTCGACGGCATGCCGCATCGGGTGATCGTGATGGATCGCCTGCGCACGCCACCCGTGACGGGCCATCTGACCGGCGAGACGCGCAAGGGCGGCGATGCCATGAACGCGCTGTTCGACCAGATGCCCGAGGACACGGTGATGTGTCTGACGCTGGTCGCCACGCCCCAGGACGTGCTGGAGGCGCACCTCAACCACCTCACCAGGAAGGCCGTCGGCGAGACCCTGGCCTCGGAGCAGACCCGGCAGGACGTGCAGCAGGCGCGCGGCCTGATCGGCAGCGCGCACAAGCTCTACCGCGGCGCGCTGGCGTTCTACCTGCGCGGCCGCGACCTGGCCCAGCTCGATGCGCGCGGCCTGCAGCTCGTCAACGTGATGCTCAACGCCGGCCTGCAACCGGTACGCGAAGAGGACGAGGTGGCGCCGCTGAACAGTTATCTGCGCTGGCTGCCGTGCGTGTTCGATCCGGCTGCCGACAAGCTCCAGTGGTACACCCAGCTCATGTTCGCGCAACATGCGGCGAACCTGGCGCCGGTCTGGGGCCGCAGCCAGGGCACGGGGCATCCGGGCATCACGTTCTTCAATCGCGGCGGCGGTCCGATCACCTTCGATCCGTTGAACCGCCTCGATCGGCAGATGAACGCGCATCTGTTCCTGTTCGGCCCCACGGGGTCGGGCAAGAGCGCGACGCTCAACAACATCCTGAACCAAGTCACGGCGATCTATCGGCCGCGCCTGTTCATCGTCGAGGCGGGCAATAGCTTCGGCCTGTTCGGCGACTTCGCGGCACGCTTGGGCCTCACCGTGCATCGGGTGAAGCTCGCGCCGGGCGCGGGCGTCAGTCTGGCGCCGTTCGCCGACGCCTGGCGCCTGGTCGATACGCCGAGCCAGGTACAGACGCTGGACGCCGATGCGCTCGACGAAGACCAGACCGATGCCGGCATGGCCGTGGAAGGCGACGAGCAGCGCGACGTCCTCGGGGAGCTGGAGATCACTGCACGACTGATGATCACCGGCGGCGAGGACAAGGAAGAAGCGCGCATGACGCGCGCCGACCGCAGCCTGATCCGCCAGTGCATTCTCGATGCGGCCCAGCATTGCGTGGCGGACAGACGCACGGTGCTCACGCGCGATGCGCGCGACGCGCTGCGCGAGCGCGCCCGCGACGCCACGCTGCCGGAGATGCGGCGCGCCCGGTTGCTGGAGATGGCCGACGCCATGGATATGTTCTGCCAGGGCGTGGACGGCGAGATGTTCGACCGGTCCGGCACGCCGTGGCCCGAGGCGGACATCACCATCGTGGACCTGGCCACCTTCGCGCGCGAGGGCTACAACGCCCAACTCTCGATTGCCTATATCTCGCTCATCAACACGGTCAACAACATCGCCGAGCGCGACCAGTTCCTGGGCCGCCCGATCATCAACGTGACGGACGAAGGCCACATCATCACGAAGAACCCACTGCTCGCGCCCTACGTGGTCAAGATCACCAAGATGTGGCGCAAGCTCGGCGCCTGGTTCTGGCTCGCCACGCAGAACCTGGACGACCTGCCGAAAGCGGCCGAGCCCATGCTCAACATGATCGAGTGGTGGATCTGCCTGTCGATGCCGCCCGATGAAGTCGAGAAGATCGCGCGCTTCCGCGAACTCAACGCTTCGCAGAAGGCGCTGATGCTTTCGGCACGCAAGGAGGCCGGCAAGTTCAGCGAGGGCGTCATTCTGTCCAAGTCGATGGAAGTGCTGTTCCGCGCCGTGCCGCCCAGCCTCTACCTGGCGATGGCGATGACCGAGCCCGAGGAGAAGGCCGAACGCTTCCAGTTGATGCAGCAGCACGGCATCAGCGAGCTGGATGCCGCCTTCCGCGTGGCCGAGAAGATCGACCGTGCGCGGAGCATCGAACCGCTGGTGCTGGACACGTTGGCCTGACGGGAGCGACACGATGCGCATGCCTTCATTCGCCCGCCGTCATCCCTGGATCGGTCTGCTGATCGTGGTGACGATTGCGGTGGCCTCGTGGATGCTGCTGCGCGTGCCGCACCCGGCAACCGAGCCCGTATCCCTGGCCGTCGCCGGGTCCGAAGCGTCGAAACCGGCCGGCCCGCCCTGGCTGTATGGCCGTGCCGATGCGCGCTTCACGGTGGTCGGGTACGCCGACCTGGAGTGTCCGTACTGCCGAGCCTACTTCCCCGCACTCAAGCGCTGGATCGACGCCCATCCCGAAGTGAACTGGCAGTGGCACCACCTGCCGCTGTCCATGCACGAGCCGGCCGCGACTGCCGAGGCACGCTTGGCCGAATGCGCGGGCGAGACGGGCGGACATGCCGCGTTCTGGCAGGCCGTGGCGTGGCTCTACGCGAACACCCGTGGCGACGGCCAGGGCCTGCCGGAGGGCCTGCGCTATCCCGACCTCACGCCAGCCATGCAGGGTTGTCTCGACAGCGAGCGCCCCGATGCCGTCATCCGTGCCCAGGCGGTGGAAGCAGCACAGCAGGGCATCGCGGCCACGCCGGCCTTGCAACTGCGCGACCGCGAGTCCGGCAAGACCCTCCTGCTGCACGGCCCCGTCGAAGGCGATGCCTTGCTGTCGGCCATCGACCTGCTTGCCGCCGGCAGCACGACCGCAGCCGAACCCGCCCATTCCCCAGACATGCCCGCCGGCGTCGCCGGTGACATGCCCAGGTAGCCATCGATCTTCAAGGCTGCGGCGCGGCTCGTCCGCGTTGATCGAAACCCGTTCGCATCGCATCCCTTGACGCGAACAGCCACCGCATCCGCGGTGGTGGATGCCCGCTCGTCACCTGTTCCATCCCCATCGTCCCCAGGAGGGTTTGCCCTCCAGGGGCAGGCGCCCTCCGATCTCATCCATTGGAGGTTCGCCATGTCTCTTGTCATCGCCGACTCCTGCCCGGAGTCGCTCACCCTGATCGCCGCCCAGCACGAAGACTGGATCATCCAGCAGGCCATCACCCTGCTGGAGAACCGCGTGTTCAAGGCCGGTCCAGCGCTGGGCAGTCCCGTCGCCGTGCGCGACTACCTGCGCCTGAAACTGGTCGCGGAGCCGAACGAAATCTTCGCCGTCGTGTTTCTCGACAACCAGCACCAGGTGCTCGCCTACGAACCGCTGTTCAAGGGCACGGTCGACCAGACTTCGGTGTATCCGAGGGTGGTGGTCCAGCGTGCGCTGGCGCTCAACGCTTCGGCGCTGATCCTGGCGCATCAGCACCCCTCGGGGACCACCGAGCCATCGGCCGCTGATCGTGCGATCACCGAGCGGCTGAGGAGCGCCCTGGCCACCGTCGATGTCCGAGTGCTGGACCACTTCATCGTCGGCAAGGGCAGTCCGTACTCGTTCGCCGAAGTCGGCTTGTTGTAGCAGCACCCCAGGCGCATTCATTTCATCACCACGGGAGCCCTTGGCTCCCGTTTCTTTTCGCCGACCCGCAGAAAAATCGGGACTGACCGGTTTCGGTTTCTTTGTCGTCCCCTGATCTGCGTTGCGCTCGACTACGAGTCTGCATCGACTCCGCGGAGGCGCGACATGCCGGCTCATTCCCCCAACCTTCCTGCCGCCTCGCGGCGCCCCTTGGCCGCCCGGCTGGCCGCTGGACTGTGCGCCGCGCTGCTCGGTCCCATCGCAGCGGCCGCCGATGTGCTCGTCGTCACCGACAGCCATCATCCGGTGCAGGCCCCGGCCGGCGTGCGGGTCATCGAGCTGGACCAGGCCACGCGCATCGAGGTCGAACTCGCCGCGCACCTGCCGGCCGACCCCCAACAGGCCGAGGCCCTGGTGCGGCAGCGGTTGCATGACGGCGGCGAGGCCCTTCAACGCCGCATCGGCCACGCCTACCAAGGTGTCGCGGATGCCTGGGGACTGGGCATCGCCAAGATTCCCGACGTGGTGGTCGATCGACGCTACGTGGTCTATGGCGAGCCCGACGTGTACCGCGCCGTCGCGCGCATCAACGCCTACCGGAGCACGCAGCCATGAGCCTCCCGCTGGCACGCCGGCGCCTGCGCGCCACCGCCGCCTCGCTGCTGCTGAGCGCGGCCACGTCGACGTTCGCCCTGGACACCGCCACCATCGTCTCGTCGGCACTGTCCCCCGACTGCCTCGAATACCGCGTGGTCGGAATCTGCTACTGGCTGTACTGCACGCCCTTCGGCTGCTCGGTGCGCACCTCCGTCAAGGTGCGCCACTACGTCCCCGATGCGGTGGTGTCGAGCTACTCGAACACCGGCGAAAACCCGTGGCTGGAAGTCCGGGCGATGAGCATGCCCAACCCGACCGCCAAGGCTGGCGGTGACGGCACGACCAATCACGACAACGAGAACAACCTCGCCAAGTTCAAGAACGCCGATGTCATCGGCCATCCGGCCGGGATGGTGTTCAGCCAGTTCGCCAGCGCCTCCGGCTACACCTGCGAAGGCGCTGGCACGGCCTTCATGCCGTATCTGCTGAGCACGCTCGACACGATCGCCTGGCGCTACAACATCCCGGAAGCGTTCTACCCCGAAGCGCTCATCCCCGGCCGGCGCGAAATCGGTACGCGCACCGGCCTGAACCTCTGGGGCAACGTGTATCCCCGCGGCGGCTTCTTGCACCAGACCGACGACCACAAGAGCGGCGCCGTGGTCGCGCAGCGCGCCGGCGACATCGTGACGCGCCGCAACCAGATTCACGTGTATCAGCCCCTGCTGGCCAACGCCCGCGACGGCTACTGGCCGGCCGGCGCGCTGATGGAGACCGACACCTCGACGGGCAAGTGGCAGGAGCTGACGCCCACGCTCTCGAACAGTTGCGTGGTCTTCCCGCACAGCCGCACCCGCGTGCAGGCGCAGCAGGGCGACTACGCCTGGGCCTTGTGGCGGCCGTACTCCTGCTGCCGGCGCCGTGGCCAGGTCTTCCTCGGCAGCGTCGATTTCATGTGAGGAACCCACGATGACCGCATCCCTCCCTGACTTCCTGCGCCGCGCGAAGTCGCCCCTGCGGGCCACGCTGCTCGTGGCGGCCATCACGCTGGTCGTCGGCGTCGCCTGGGCGCAGACCCGCATCGATCCCAATGGCGTGAACGTCAGCGGCAGCGTGATCGGCGACGACGTGCTCTACAGCATTGGCGGCGGCCGGGCCGTGTCGATGGGTGGTGCCGGCAACATGCAGAGCATCGGCGTGGGGATCGGCTGGAACAGCAACCTGATCTGCGGCGACATGAGCATCACCACGACGCTGCAGAACCAGCTCAACGGCATCACCAACGGCTTCCAGACGATCATGAGCAACGTGATCCAGAACGCCACCAGCGCCGTGGCCTCGCTGCCGGCCCTGATCATCCAGCGCGCCGACCCGGGCCTGTACAACCTGCTCACCAACGGCATCCTGCAGGCGCGCCTGGACTTCGACCGCTCGAAGATGACCTGCCGGGCCATCGCCAATCGCATGGCGGACATGGCCGGCGGCCAAGCCGGCTGGGACCAGCTCGCCGAAGGGATGGCGCTGCGGGATGCGGTCAGCAGCACCGATGCCGTCTCCGCCATCGAGCAGGCCGAGTCCAACAAAGGAAACAACGGCGTGCCCTGGGTCGGCGGCGGCAACGCGGGCGGCTCCGGTCAGAGTTCGATCAAGGTGGTCGGCGATGTGACGCGCGCGGGCTACAACCTGCTCAACGGGCGCAGCGCCACCGATACCTCGTCGATCGCGCGCAACGCCTGCGGCAACCGCCTGACCTGCCAAACCTGGTCGTCGCCTGGCGCGGCCGCGGCCTTTGCGAACCGCGTGCTGGGCGAACGCGAGCAACGCACCTGCGAAAACTGCACGAAGACCCAGACCACGCCTGGCGTCGGGCTCACGCCAGTGATCCAGGAAGAGTACGAGACCAAGCTGCAGGTGCTGCAGGAGCTGGTGACGGGCGCCCGGCCGACGACGCTGGCCAATCTCGACGCAGCCGGCAGCAGCTCGCTGCCGATCACCCGCGGCGTGATCGAGGCCCTGCGCGATGAACCCGACCAGGACGTGCTGGGCCGCCGCCTCGCGTCCGAGGCGGCGCTGTCCAGCGTGCTGGAGAAGGCCCTGCTGCTGCAACGCACGTTGCTGACCGGCAAGAAGGAGCCGAACGTCGCCGCCAACGAGTTGGCCGTGCGGGCGGTCGAGCAGGAGAACAGCGCGCTGGAGCAGGAGATCAACAACCTCAAGACCGAACTGGAGCTGCGCCGCACGCTGGCCGGCAACTCGGCGATGGCGATCATCCAGCGCCACAGCACCCGCGCTGCCGGTTCGCGCGGCGTCTTCGAGGGCGACACCACACGCGACCGTCTGCGGGAAGTCCAGAAGCCGCGGAGCGGTACGCCATGAGCCGGCTGGCCTGGCTGCGGCTGCCATGGCTGTTCAACCGCCGCGTCGGCGTGGCGCTGCTGTGGACCTTGCTAGTGGTCGCCGCCGCGGTGGCGGTGAACATCGCCGGCATCCACGTGGTCGGCGGCGTCGAGGACTGGCAGCACTGGCTGCAGGCGCACGCCGGCCACTTCTTCGTGTGGCGGCTGTGCCTCTACGGGGCGACGGCCTATGGCTGGTGGTGGATGCGCCGGCGCCTGCTGCGGCGGGAGCCGTCCCGCGAGACGCATCAGCGCCTGCTGCGCACGGAGACCGCGGCCGTGATCGCCGTGGTCGCACTGGAAGCCAGCCAACTGTTGCGGCACGGCTGAGACCGGGAGACAGGCATGACGCTCTACACCACGGACTACCTGGAGTATTACCTGACCCTGGTGGCTTGGGTGGTCAACAACGGCATCTGGAACATCCTCGTGGCCAGTGGCGTGTTCGCGCTGCCGTTCGTGGCCATCGTGATCCAGGAATGGCTCAAGGCCCGCAGCGAAGGTGCGGACGAGGGCAACAAGGGCGTGCTGTCGTCGATGCGCATCGAGAACCGGGTGTGGGTGGCGATCGTGGTCATCATGTTCGCCGGCATCCCGTTCATCCCGGTGGATCTCGCCACGATCAAGTTCGACACCACGCGCTCCGCACAATGTCAGGTCAGCGTCCCGCTGCCCAACGACACGGGCTGGGCCAACGTCTATACCACGCTCGACAACCAGAGTGCGCTGGTGCCGGTGTGGTGGTTCTTCATGCACGCCATCTCGAAGGCGGTCACCGGCGCCGCGGTGGCGGCGATTCCCTGTGGCACGGACCTGCGTCAGATTCGCATGGAAGTCGATGCCACGCGCATCGACGATCCGGTGCTGGCACAGGAGGTCGCCGACTTCACGCACGACTGCTACGGGCCGTCGCGCGCCAAGCTGTTCATGAACCGGCCGACGCTCTCCGACGAGCAGGTGAACGACGTGACTTGGATTGGGTCGAGCTACTTCCTCGACACGGCCGGCTTCTACGACATCTACCACTCCCGCACGCCGCGCACGGCCTGGCCGTACGACGCGACCCGCGATGCAGGGCTGGCACAGGTGGACAGCGGCGGCGGCTATCCGTCCTGCCGACAGTGGTGGGCCGATGGCGACCAGGGGCTGCGCAGCCGGCTGCTGGCACAGGTCGCCCCGGACCTGCTGACCCGCGTCGGGCGCTGGGCGGGCTTCCTGTCGCAGAGCGAGGTCAATGACTCGGTGATCCGCGCCGTCGTCTCACCGCGACAGCAGAAGATGAACCAGGGCACCGTCTACACCGATTACGGCGGTCAGATCGACAAGACGCTGCCGAACGTCGTCACGCGCGGCGCGGGCGACCTGGGGCTGACCGTGGGCTCGCTGGCCTTCTTCCCCGCGATGGACGTGGTGCGCCAGGCGCTGCCGATGGTGCTGACGATGCTCAAGATGGCGCTCGTCATTTGCATCCCGCTAGTGCTGCTGATCGGCACCTACGACCTGAAGACGGTGATGACGGTGAGCTGCGTCCAGTTCGCGCTGTTCTTCGTGGACTTCTGGTTCCAGCTCGCGCGCTGGATCGACAGCACGATCCTGGACGCGCTCTACGGCTGGGGGTTTGGCGCGGACAGGCCGCACGCCAACTTCGATCCGCTGATCGGCTTGAACAACGCTTTCGGCGATATGCTGCTGAACTTCGTCATGGCGATGATGTTCATCGTGCTGCCGACGTTTTGGGTGATGGCATTGGCTTGGGCAGGCGTGCGCACGGGAAATATCGTGCAGGGGTTGTCCACCGCCACGTCGGACGCCAAGGGCGCTGGGGGGCGTGGCGCTGGCATGGCAATGAGCGCCGTATCGAAGAAGTGACCGCCGTTCAGTCGTCGTCGGTCACATGCGGGTCGATGCGCCAGTCGCTCTTGTCATAAAGCCCGAAGCCGTTGGGGCCTTCCCTCCACTCGGGTTGCGGTTCCTCTTGATCAGGGTCGTCGTGCTGCACGAACCATGCAGCAGTCACCGCAAAGGCAAGCAGCAGGGCCAGCCAGAACGCGGAGTAGAGCAGCGCACCGAGCACGGCGAGCTTGACGATCCAGAGCACCGCCGTCGCCGCGCCTGCGGGCAGCCCGCGCGTCACCAGCCAGCCGGCGACACGCTGCTCGCGGCGCAGGTATCCACGCCAGGCACGTCCAGCCCCCCGGCCCAGCCGGTGGCTCCAGCGCCCGTTGTGCGTGTTGGTGGTCATGCTCATGTGCCTCGGCTTCAGTGGTGCCTCACCTCATGGAGCGGCCGGTTGTGGCTTGCCCTCCAGCATAGACCGCGATCAGGAGGGCGGGTTGCGGCTGGCAGAGCCGGGTCGGCCTGGGTCGCAGGTCGATTAGATTCTGCACTATAAATCAAACCTTATGCTACTTTCCATGCACGTTCCTGCGATAGCTCTAGGGGCTGATTGGATTCCGTGCTATTTTTATAGCATGGATGGAAATTCTAGGCACCAGATAATCAAGCGGCTGCAGGCGGGACTTCCCCGCGGGGCGCCGTTCGACCTTGCCACCCTGAGCCAGTTCGGGGTGTCGCCCCAGCTCGCCGCCCACTATGCCGACGGTGGGTGGCTCGTGCGCCTGGCCCATGGCATCTATGCCTTCCCGAACGATGAATTCGGGGTCTACGGTGCGCTGAAGTTCCTGCAACAGCGCGTGCCCGGCCTGCACGTCGGCGGCAAGAGCGCCCTGGCCCTGCAGGGCGTGCGGCACAACCTGGGCAGCCGGGAGACGCTGGTGCTGTGGGGCGACGGTCGCTTCGCGTTGCCGGCCTGGTTCACCTCGCGCTTTCCGGCCCGCTACGTCCACGCCCGCCTGTTCGACTGGCCGGACACGGCGCTGGCCAGCAAGACCCTAACCACGCCGCCTGGCCTGCCCGAGGATCTGCGGGTGGCTGCCTCCGAGCGTGCCGTTCTGGAACTGCTGTACGAAGCCGGCGTCAAGCAGAGCCTCGAAGAGGCCCGCAACCTCTTTGATGGACTGCGTTCCCCCCGCAAGGACTTGCTCGGACAACTGCTGTCCTGCTGCACCAGCGTGAAGGCCGTGCGCCTGTTCCTGACCTGGGCGCGCGAGACCAGCCTCGTGGATGTCGATGCCCTGCTGGAGCAGTACCCGGTTCGCACCGGCAGCAACACGCGCTGGATGAGCCGGCTCGATGACGGCACCTTGCTGAGCCTGAGACCTCATGGATAAGACCTACGCGGACACCGTTCGCCTGCTGCTGGCCGTCGCGCCCGAAGTGTTCGCCAACGACATCTTCGCCATGAAGGGCGGCACGGCCATCAACCTCTTCGTGCGGGACATGCCGCGCCTGTCGGTGGACATCGACGTGGTGTACCTGCCGTGGCAGACGCCGCGCGACGAAGCGCTGCAAGCCATCAACCAGGAGCTGGCCGCCATCGCCACGCGCGTTGCGCCACTGGGCGTGCAGACACGCCTGGTTCGCGCCAAGGACCTGGGAGACACCAAGCTGATCGTCGAGAACGACGCCAGCCAGGTGAAGATCGAGGTCAATGTCGTGTTCCGCGGCAGCGTGCTGCCCGTCGAGCGGCGGCCGCTGAGCGCCAAGACCAGCGATCTGTTCGGCGTCGAGTTCGAGCTGCCGGTTCTGGCACCGGACGAGCTGTACGCCAGCAAGCTGGTGGCCGCGCTGGATCGACAGCACCCCCGCGACCTGTTCGACGTGTGGCAGCTCTACGAATCGGGCGACATCAGCGACGGCATGATCGAGTGCTTCGTGATCTATTTGGCGGGCCACAACCGGCCGCCTCACGAAGTGCTGTTCGGCAACGACAAGGACATCGCCGGCGAGTACGAGCGGGCCTTTGTCGGCATGACCGAAGTGGACTGTTCCCTGGAGACACTGCTCGACGCTCGCGGCAGGCTGCGGCGCGAGCTGCCACAGCGACTGAGCACCGCGCACAGGCGGTTTCTGAGCGGGCTGGCGCGCGCAGAACCGGACTGGTCGCTGGTGCAGTGCCAGCACGCCGCGCAACTGCCGGCACTGCGCTGGAAGCTCGCCAATCTCGAAACCTTCCGCAAGCGCCGTCCCGACGACTTCGCAGCGCAATCCGCCGCCCTCGACACCGGCTTGGGCCAGAGCTGACGAACATCCCGCAGCGCCCCAATGCCGGGATTGCCCCATGCCGCATTCATCGTGGCACCCGCGAAGCAGCGGCCCTATACCCAAAGGCTTCCGACAAAGGCCAAAGGGCTGGGAAGGGGCAAAGGAAGGGCGCCAAGGGGAAAGGCCCTATCCTGAAAAGGCCAAAAGGCGCCCCGAGCAGCCCGTCATCCGGGGTTCGCCATGCTCTCGCTGTTCCAGCGCAAAAGGGTGCCACCCGCCGCCGGCACACCGCCCGCCTCCGCTATCGAAACTCAGAAAGGGTCGATGCGGCCGGAGTCGGCCGCATCGCTGCTGGCCACGCCGCGCCGGCAGAAACTGCTGGAACACATCTGGCAGCGCACATCGCTCTCGCGCCGGCAGTTCGCCACGCTCTACCTCGCCCCACTGGAGCGCTACGCCGAGCTGGTCCAGCAGTTCCCGGCCTCCGAGAACCACCACCACGCCTATCCGGGCGGCATGCTGGACCACGGCCTGGAGATCGTCGCCTATGCGCTGAAGCTGCGGCAGTCATACCTGCTGCCTGCGGGCGTCACGCCGGAGGCACAGGCGGCCCAGGCCGAAGCCTGGACCGCAGGCACGGCCTACGCGGCCCTGCTGCACGACATCGGCAAGATTGCGGTCGATCTGCACGTCGAACATGCCGACGGCAGCGTCTGGCATCCCTGGCACGGCCCGCTGCGAAAGCCCTACCGCTTCCGTTACCGAAAGGAGCGCGAGTACCGCCTGCACAGCGCCGCCACCGGGCTGCTCTACGCGCGCCTTCTCGATCGGGACATCTTCGACTGGCTCAGCGGCTATCCCGACCTCTGGGCCGCGCTGCTGTACGTGCTGGCCGGCCAGTACGAGCACGCCGGCACGCTCGGCGAACTGGTCGTGCAGGCCGACCAGGCATCGGTCGCCCAGGAACTCGGCGGCGATCCCAGCAAGGCGCTGGCGGCGCCCAAGCATGCGCTGCAACGCAAATTGCTCGACGGCTTGCGCTACCTGCTCAAGGAAGAATTCAAGTTGAACCAGGCCGGTCCGGCGGACGGTTGGCTGACCCAAGACGCTCTGTGGCTGGTGAGCAAGACCGTCTCCGACAAGCTGCGCGCCCATCTGCTGTCGCAGGGCATCGACGGCATCCCGGCGAGCAACACGGCGGTGTTCAACGTGCTGCAGGATCACGGCATCGTGCAACCGACGCCGGATGGCAAGGCGATCTGGAAGGCTACCGTCACCAGCGACGCCGGCTGGTCGCACGCCTTCACCTTCCTGAAACTCTCGCCGGCGATGATCTGGGATGCCGCTGACCGGCCGGCGCCGTTCGCAGGCCGTGTGCAGGTCGAGGAGGAACAGGCGGAGCCGCAGGCGCCGGCGGTGGCCGATGGGCCGCGCGCCGAAGGCATCGAAGCTGCATCCGCGAGCGCGGCGCCGATCGCATCCACAGCCACGGATGCCGGCGTGGCCGCGCTGCTCGACCTGCTGGGCGACACCGCTCCACCCGCGACACCGGAGATCCCGAGTTCCCCTGTTGCCGAGCCCGAGCCGGCCCCTTCGACCATGCCCCCGCCGCAGATGGGCCTCGCGCCTTCCCAGGATCGCGCGGAGCCCTCTGGGGCGCACTTCATGGCCTGGCTGCGTCAGAGCGTCCAGACGCGCAAGCTCATCATCAACGACGCCAAGGCCCTGGTGCATACCGTCGCCGGTACGACCTACCTCGTCAGCCCCGGCGTGTTCCAGCGCTACGCGCAGGAGTACCTTCAAGTCGCCGCCCTGGCCAAGCAGGAGAAGCTGGAGGGGTGGCAGTGGGTGCAGAAGCGCTTCGAGAAGCTGGGACAGCACCGCAAGCAGCCGAGCGGGCTGAACATCTGGACCTGCGAAGTCACGGGGCCGCGCAAGTCGCGCCGGCTGCACGGCTACCTACTCGCCAGCCCGGATGCGCTGTTCCAGGAGACGCCGCCAGACAACCCATACCTGCGGCTCCTCAACGAGGCCGCAAAGCGCGAAGATTCAGCCCTTGGGGGCAAGGACGACGATCAGGCGTAAGGCATGCGACCGCTGTGCGGGCCGGCTTCAATCTGCGGATGGGGCCGACTCCGCCAGCTTGGCTTCGGTCAGAGTCATCAAGTGGGCGGAACTGCATTTCAGCGCACGGGCAATCTTGAGGATGAGAGGGAGCGTGGGGACATGCTCGCCGCGCTCGATCTTGCCCATGTGCGACCGTTCGATGCCGGCCATGTGGGCCAGCGTTTCCTGAGCGATGCCCTGGTTGGTTCTTTCTTCCCGCACGGTAGCCCCAAACGCGATGGCTGGTTCCGCTTCGTAGGTAGTGGTGCCGGTGGGGCGGCCCCTTTGGATCGAACGCTTTGGCATTGCCAAGAGCGTCGAACACGGTCACGATTTAAACCACGTTAAACTTAACTCATTCAACGGCTTCGAGATCAGTTGCCACGAGTTCACCGCCTGGGGGGAGCTGGACGTGGAATCGAGTGACATCACCGCCGAAATTCGCATGGCCGTCCTCGGCGAATGGGTGCCTCCGCAGCTCGCCGACGTGCTCGCCCTGCAGCGTGCCGAAGAGCCGGAGACCCATGCCATCCTGGCCGGCTGGACAGATCCCGGTCGAGGCGCGGAGATGCCGGACGACGGCTTCGACTTCGCCTTGTCTGCGGTTGCCCGGCAGTGGCCTGGCTGGGTATGCGAGCCGCTGTGGCATGACACGCTGGCGGTCGCCGTGGCCAAGCGCTCCCACCTGCTGGCCTACCGTGAAGTGCCGTGCGGTGAAGTGCTCAAGCAGCCCTTGATCTGCTCGCAGTCCACGGCCGATGAACCATGGCGCATGACCGTGCAGCGCGTGTTCGAGAACGCGCTGCAGGAGCGGGAGCAAACGGTGGAGACATTCGATGTGGCGATGACGCTGGTTGCCGCCGGGTACGGGATCGCCATTGCGCCCGCCGCGAGACTGGCGAGCTACCTACGCCGAGGCATCGCCGTGCGGCCGCTGGCCGGCGCACCAACGATCGTGATGGCTTACCTGCTCCGTCGCAACGCCTCTTTGTCAGACCCCCAGGCAAGATTCGCCCGCCGCGCGCGCTTGGTGTCCTGACAAGCACGCAGGGATCGCGGTTTCGCCACGATCCCGCATTCCTGAACGATCAACGCCGCCGGTTCGTCGTGACCGTTGGTCCGACAACATGACCAACCGGCCGACCGGAAGCGACCCTGAACCGACATCCACGGCCCTGAATCCGGCGTCACGAAGCGGTCGGCCCGGCACGCCGGTCGCCCCGTGGACGGCACACGCGGGTAGACGGTAGTCAGCGCGATGGAGGCGCAACGCGCGGGTTAAGACCGTGCGGCCTAGCCGCCCGCTCCCAGAGGCGGTTTGTGGCAGCGACGACTTCGTTGCGACCACCGCCGGCAAGAGCGGTTCAATCGGGATCGGTTTGAAGGAGCGGCGCACGAGGACAGGGCCTCTTCATCCCGATCACTCAAGCCATGTGGAGCTTCACATTTGCCGCCGCGGACAGCTCGTCAGCCAGGCAATTTCGCCGCCAGCAGCTCGATCTTCTCGATGTTAGGCGGTGTACTGAGCAAGGCGGCTGCGTTCGCCATCAACGCGGCGGCGATCTGGCCGTGCAGGTGAGCCTCGCGGCCGGCCTCGTCCGCAAAAGCGTCAAAGACGCCGAACGTTGATGGGCCGAACTTCAATGCGAACCAGGCGGTGGTGCCCGATTCGGCGTTGGCGAGCGGCAACGCGCTTCTCAGAAAGTCGGCAACGGCGGCTTCCTGGCCAGGCTTGGCTTCAAGGCGGACGAACAGGGCGAACTTGGTCATGGAGTGATCCTCTGGTTGAACGGGTGAAAGCGTTGGCGAGTCCGAAGTCTCGGGTGCGACGGCAGTTTTTGCGAGTGGCAGGAATGACAACATTGATATCATTTCCGCCATGAATCTGCACCTTCTTGTTCTCGATGGCGTGTTCGACCTGGGTCTTGCTGCACTCATGGACACGCTGAGCACGGCCAATGAACTGGCAGGCTCGCTCGCACAGGCGCCGCCGCCCATCAACGTCACGTTGGTCGGCGTTCGGCGTCGCGTGCGCACCGCGCACGGTCTGGCGGTACCGGTCGTGCCAGTGCACCGCGTGCAAAACCCTGACGTTGTTCTGGTGCCCGCACTCGGCGCCAAGATGCCAGACGCACTCGCCGCGCGTCTCGCGCATGCGGACGTGGCCGACGCGGTCGTCGCGTTGCAGCAATGGTCAAGCGCCCGCGCGGCCGCTGGCGCCGCCTGCACTGGCACGTTCTTGCTGGCGGAAAGCGCGCTGCTAGATGGCCAGCGCGCCACAACTTCGTGGTGGCTGGCGCCAATATTTCGGCAGCGCTATCCGCACGTGGTGCTCGACGAGTCCCGCATGCTTGTGAATTCGGCCGGCTTCACCACGGCCGGCGCCGCCTTGGCTCATCTCGACCTGGCATTGAGCGTCGTGCGCAGCCGTAGCCCAGCGCTGGCGGCTCTGGCGGCGCGATACCTGCTGGTAGAGGCCCGCGGCTCGCAAGCTGAGTTCGTGATCCCCGATCACCTGGCCCATGCCGACCCAGTGGTCGAGCGCTTTGAGGGCTGGGCCAGGCAGCAACTCGCGCACGGGTTCTCTCTCGCCGATGCGGCCATCGCAGCGGGCGCCAGTGAACGCACCTTGGCGCGGCGCGTGCAAAGCGTATTGGGCAAGACACCCCTCTCGTACTTCCAGGATCTGCGCGTCGAGCGTGCGGTGCATCTGCTGCGAACCGGCAGCGAGAGCGTCGACCAAATCGCCGCACAGATCGGCTATTCCGACGGTGTGACCCTTCGCAACCTGTTGCGACGCAAGCTGGGCCGCGGCGTGAGGGAGTTGCGTGCACGTGCCTGATCGGCGCCGCGTGGTGCAGCTCAATGAAGTGCCCGAATGCTGCCGGTACTGAACGTCTGCAGATGGCCGGCTGCCGCCGCTAATCATGATCACCGATCTTCCTGTTCAGATCGCTGGACCGGTTAGTCCAATGAACTGGAATACGCACTAGGCGACCCCGACTCGCGGCAAGGTCCATTCGCTCTCCTTCACGGCTGTGCTCACTGCCATGACGAGCTTGTCGAGATTGCCGGCCGTCACGCCCTCCAGTGCCGAACGCCCCCGCAGCATCGAGCGCGGTTGCAGCAGTGCATGGTAGAGCTGCCAAGGGTCCGCACCCCTGGTCAGCTTGAGGACGGACTGGATCAGCTCGTGCCTGAGTGGGTCGAGGTGCCAGTCCGGCACGCGCTGGCCGCGGTTGCCCACGTTCAACGCCAGCAAGTTGCCCGCCTTGATCTCGTAGCTGATCCACCTGCGGGACTTGCCCGCCATCTTGGCAAACGCCGCGACGGGAAGGTTGTGCGGCGCTTCGAAGACATCGAACAGCTCCATCCTCTCGCGCTGAATGTCCGAGGGCACCAGCGGCGCGGCCGATCGAGGGGGCGGAACCGCCGGCAGCCGATGTGTGGCGGCAGAAACCAACGGCATGGCGTCACCCGGCTTCGTCACGAGCAGGATTGGCGAAGCGGCAACCGGCGTGGAGGGTGCGCTTGCGGTTTGCTCACTCGGGAATGCGGGCACGCCTTCCAGATGCACGGTGAGCGGCATGCTGGCTGCCTCGACCTGGTTCTGCTCGAAGAGGTCGAGCCGATCGGCCCAGTCCTGCATCATGCGGCGACGCTGCTCCACGTACTCGGCATGGTTGTAGGTCGCGCTGACCTTGTTGGGATCGACATGCGAGAGCTGTGCATCCACCCAGACCTTCGGGTAGCCGACCTCGTTGAGCGCAGTGGACATCGTGCCGCGGATGCCGTGCCCCGTCAGGCGTTCCTGATAGCCCATGCGCTTGAGGGCACCATTGAGCGTGTTCTCGCTGATGCGCTTCTTCAAGTCGCTGTCGTGCCGGAACAGGTAGCGCTGGGCCGGCTTGAACTCATCCAGCAGGTGCCGGACGATCTCCATGGCCTGAATCGACAGCGGCACGATGTAGGGCGGGATGTCCTTCGGCTGCTGCCGCTTCTTGCGCATATCCAACTGGAGTTGCTTCACGACGTCGGGCGGGATGATCCACAACCCACGGTCCAGATCGAATTGATCCGGCATCGCCTGTCGCAGCTCGCCGGTTCGCACGCCGGTCAGCAGCAATAGCCGCAGCCCGAGCTGGGTCTGCCGCCTGCCGCGATAGCTGCGCAGCCGCTGCAACAGCTTCGGCAGCTCGGCCATGCGCAGGAACGGGTTGTGGTTGACGGGTGGCAGCGGCAGCGCCACCACATCGAGATCGGAGGCAGGGTTCTGCTCCAGGCCCGGCACGATCACCAGCGCGTAGCGGAACAGTTGGTTGAACCAAGTCCTGACTTTCTCGGCGACGGAGAGCGCCTTGCGCTTCTCGATCTTGGCGATCACCTCCAAGAGGTCGGGACGCTTGATCTCATAGACCGACCGCTTGCCCAAGGCGGGCAGCACATCCTTGTCGAAGATGCGCGGAAGTATCGAAAGGGTCGTCTGCCGGCCTTCCTTGAGGCTGAGCCCGCGATGCTTGAGCCACTTGCGATACACCGCCTCGAAGGTGTTTTCGTCGGCGAGCCGGACAGCGGTGCGCTTCTGCTTGCGGTGAACGCGAGGATTGGTGCCTTTGGCCAGCAGGGCGCGCGCTTCGTCGCGCAGGCTGCGGGCCTCGCGAAGCGTCACCTCCGGGTAGGTGCCGAGAGACATCCGCTTCTGCTTGCCCGCCCAGTAGTAGCGGAAGTGCCAAGTCCTGCCCCCTGCAGCCGTGACGGCCAGGGAGAGGCCATCCAAGTCAGGGAGGGTGTATGCCTTGCCAGTTGCCTTGGCCTGTCGAACGGCCAGGTCTGAGAGTGCCATGCTCTTGCTCCTGAACATGAGTCAGGAACCAGATGCTGGTCACGTCGACCTCGCCCCTCCATCAACAATCCGGAATCAGCCGCGCCCGCAAAAATGGACTTGTTTGTGGACTTAAAAGTCCCGGCTGTAGGCGGATCGCAGTGGACCGCGGCAGAACGTCAAAGAGAGGAAAAGTCTTTGTGTGGCAACGACTTGCAGAATCTCTTGGACTTCTGCGGAAGTCCGCAGAATGATGCAGTGGAGCGGGCGATGGGAATCGAACCCACGTCTTGAGCTTGGGAAGCTCAGGTCCTACCATTGAACGACGCCCGCAAAGTCGGTGGATTCTAGCGCACTGCCGCGTGCTTTCCGGGCAACCGTGCGTTCTGCGACGGCCGACGTCCAGCCTGTCCTGCCAGCACATGGGTTCGTGGGCATTTCTGACCATCGGGCAATAGGAGCAAGCGCTGGCAGCTACGAAAAAAGAAGTAAAGTGCTCTCTACTTCTGGATATCGCCCACGCAGAGGTATTTGATCTCCACATAGTCGTCCATGCCGTAGTGGGATCCCTCGCGCCCCAGGCCCGACTGCTTGACGCCGCCGAAGGGCACATGCTCGGTCGCGAGAATGCCGACGTTCACACCCACCATGCCATATTCCAGCGCCTCGCCCACTCGGAAGATGCGGCCCACGTCGCGGCTGTAGAAGTAGCTGGCCAAGCCAAACTCGGTGGCGTTGGCGGCAGCGATGGCTTCCTGCTCGGTCTCGAACCTGAAGACCGGCGCCAGCGGGCCGAAGGTTTCCTCGCGCGCGCACAGCATTCCAGCGGTGGCGTTGGCGAGCACCGTGGGCTCAAAGAACTGGCCCGCGCCCAGTTCCGCCAGGTGCTTTCCGCCCGTTACGACGCTGGCGCCCTTGGCGATGGCGTCGTTCAGGTGGCGCTGTACCTTGTCCACCGCCGCGGGTTCGATCAACGGGCCCTGGTTCACGCCGTCCTCGAAGCCATTGCCGACCTTCGCGGTTTTTACGCGGGCGGCAAACTTGGCGACGAAGGCGTCGTACACCCCCGCCTGCACATAGAAGCGGTTGGTGCACACGCAGGTCTGCCCGGCATTGCGGTATTTGCTGGCAAAGGCGCCTTCCACGGCGGAATCGAGGTCGGCATCGTCGAACACGATGAACGGCGCATTGCCGCCCAGCTCCAGGCTCAGCTTCTTCACCGTGGGCGCGCACTGGGCCATGAGGATGCGCCCGACCTCCGTCGAGCCGGTGAACGACAGGTGGCGCACGACGTCGCTTGCGCACAGCACCTTGCCGATGGCGATGGAGTTCTCCGCATCGGCCGTCAGCACGCTCAGCACGCCGGGGGGAATGCCCGCGCGCAACGCCAGCTCGGCCGCGGCGAGGGCGGTGAGGGGGGTGAGCTCGGCCGGCTTGATGACCACCGGACAGCCCGCCGCGAGCGCCGGCGCCACCTTGCGCGTGATCATCGCCAAGGGGAAGTTCCACGGTGTGATCGCCGCGCACACGCCGATGGGCTGCTTGAGCACCAAAAGGCGGCGGTTGTTGTCGAACTGCGGCAGGGTCTCGCCGTTCACGCGCTTGGCCTCCTCGGCAAACCACTCGACGAAGCTTGCGCCATAGGCCACCTCGCCCTTGGCCTCGGGCAGTGGCTTGCCTTGTTCTGCCGTCATGAGCCGGCCCAGGTCGTCCTGGTGCTGCATGAGCAGATCAAACCACTGGCGCAGGATGGTGCTGCGCTCCTTGGCGGTCTTGGCCTTCCATGCGGGCCATGCTTCGTTGGCGGCGGCGATGGCCAGCTCGGCTTCCTTGGCCCCCAGGTTGGCCACATCGGCCAGCTTCAGGCCGGTGGCCGGGTCGTGCACGGCAAAGCGTGCGCCGCCTGCGAACCACTGGCCTCCCAGCAGGGCGTCGGTCTTGAGCAGGCTCGGATCCTTGAGCAGGGAAAGGGGTGATGTCTTCATGTCCATGGGGTGGCTCCTGGAAGGCCGCGGCGGGCAGGGCAAAGGGGCAGGATAGCGCCGTGCGTGCGCAAGGGTGAAATCTATAATGGCAGGTTGGTCACGACGGGATGCCTTGCGCTGCCATACCCGCCCACGAACCCCATACACACCATGAGCACACCCACTTTCTCCGTTGCAGACATTCGCAAGACCTTCCTGGACTTCTTCGCCGCCAAGGGGCATACCGTGGTGGCGTCCAGTCCGCTGGTGCCGGGCAACGACCCCACGCTGATGTTCACCAACTCGGGCATGGTGCAGTTCAAGGATGTGTTCCTGGGTACGGACAAGCGCCCCTATGTGCGCGCCACATCGGTGCAGACCTGCCTGCGCGCCGGCGGCAAGCACAACGACCTGGAGAACGTGGGCTACACCGCGCGCCACCACACGTTCTTCGAGATGCTGGGCAACTGGAGCTTTGGCGACTACTTCAAGCGCGAGTCGCTCAAGTGGGCCTGGGAGCTGCTGACCGAGGTCTACAAGCTGCCTCCCGAGCGCTTGCTGGCCACGGTCTACGCCGAGGACGACGAGGCCTACGACATCTGGACCAAAGAAATCGGCCTGCCGCCCGAGCGGGTGATCCGCATCGGTGACAACAAGGGCGGCCGCTACAAGAGCGACAACTTCTGGATGATGGCCGACACCGGCCCCTGCGGCCCGTGCTCGGAGATCTTCTACGACCACGGCGAGCACATTGCCGGCGGCCCCCCCGGCAGCCCGGATGAGGACGGCGACCGCTTCATCGAAATCTGGAACAACGTGTTCATGCAGTTCGACATGGACGAGCAAGGCAACGTCAAGCCGCTGCCCGCACCCTGCGTGGACACCGGCATGGGCCTGGAGCGCCTGGCCGCCATCCTGCAGCACGTGCACAGCAACTACGAGATCGACCTGTTCGACGCGCTGATCAAGGCCGCGGCGCGCGAAACAGGCACAAGCGACCTGACCAACCCGTCGCTCAAGGTCATCGCCGACCACATCCGCGCCACCGCCTTCCTGGTCGCCGACGGTGTCATCCCCAGCAACGAGGGCCGCGGCTACGTGCAGCGCCGCATCGTGCGCCGCGCCATTCGCCACGGCTACAAGCTGGGTCGCAAGACGCCGTTCTTCCACAAGCTGGTGCAAGACCTGGTGCAGCAGATGGGCGATGCCTACCCCAAGATCCGCGAGCAACAGGCGCGCATCACGGACGTGCTGCGGGTGGAAGAGGAACGCTTCTTCGAGACCCTGGCGCACGGCATGGAGATTCTGGACAGCGCTTTGGCTGGCGGCGCCAAGACGCTGCCGGGCGACGTGGCGTTCAAGCTGCACGACACCTATGGCTTCCCGCTGGACCTGACGAACGACGTGTGCCGCGAACGGGGCGTCAATGTGGACGAAGCGGGCTTTGCCACCGCCATGGAGCACCAGAAGAGCACTGCCCGCGCCGCAGGCAAGTTCAAGATGGACCGCGCGCTGGAATACACCGGCGCGGCCAACCAGTTCACGGGTTACGAGCAACTGGCCGAAAGTGCCAAGATCGTCGCGCTGTACGTGGACGGCACCAGCACCGCAGCCCTGCACGCGGGCCAGAGCGGCGTGGTGGTGCTGGACCGCACGCCGTTCTATGCCGAAAGCGGCGGCCAGGTGGGCGACCAAGGCACCATCGGCGCTGGCTCGGCGTGCTTCACCGTGGCCGACACGCAGAAAATCAAGGCCGACGTCTACGGCCACCACGGCATCCTGGAAGCCGGCACGCTGAATGTGGGCGACACGGTGCAGGCGCAGGTGGACCTGCAACTGCGCGCGGCCACCATGCGCAACCACTCGGTCACCCACCTCATGCACAAGGCGCTGCGCGAGGTGCTGGGCGACCATGTGCAGCAAAAGGGCAGCCTGGTGAACGCCGAGCGCACGCGCTTTGACTTCGCGCACAACGCGCCGCTGACGGCCGCGCAGATTCGCGAGATCGAACGCCTGGTGAATGCCGAGGTGCTGGCCAATACCGACACCAACGCGCGCCTGATGGACATCGAAAGCGCGCAGAAAACGGGCGCCATGATGCTGTTCGGCGAGAAGTACGGCGAGACCGTGCGTGTGCTGGACATCGGCACCAGCCGCGAGCTGTGCGGCGGCACGCACGTGCGCCGCACGGGCGACATCGGCCTGTTCAAGGTGGTGGCTGAGGGCGGCGTGGCCGCAGGCGTGCGCCGCATCGAGGCGGTGACCGGCGAGAACGCGCTGGCCTACCTGCAGTCGCTGGAGTCCACGGTGGACCAGGCTGCAGCCGCCCTGAAGGCGCCCCCTGCGGAGCTGACCGCCCGCATTGGCGGTGCGCTCGATCAAATCAAGACGCTCGAGAAGGAACTGGCTGCACTCAAGGGCAAGCTGGCTTCCAGCCAGGGCGACGAGCTGGCCGGCCAGGCCGTGGACGTCAAGGGCATCAAGGTGCTGGCGGCCCGGCTGGAAGGCGCGGACGCCAAGACCCTGCGCGAGACCATGGACAAGCTCAAGGACAAGCTCAAGACGGCGGCCATCGTGCTGGCGGCCGTCGATGGCGACAAGGTGCAGCTGGCGGCCGGCGTGACGGCCGACAGCATCGGCCGTGTCAAGGCCGGGGATCTGGTGAACTTCGTGGCGGCCCAGGTGGGTGGCAAAGGCGGCGGCAAACCCGACATGGCCATGGCCGGCGGCACCAACGCGGCGGCGCTGCCGCAGGCGCTGGCAGCCGTGCAGGGCTGGGTGGGCGAGCGCATTTGACGACGGCCTGGGCCCCCAGACGGGGGCCGGGCGCAATTGCGGACATGTTGCACCCGCGTGGGCGGTGGTGGCCTGCGCCGCGGTCGCACCGGACCCAGGGGGCTAGGCAAAAGACGGCAGGCACAGCGCCGTCTGCCGGCAAATGGGCTAGAACAGCTCCACTTCGTCGTGCGCCACCTTGATCTGCAAGGCGCCACTGTTGACCAGATCTTCATAGAAGCAGACCTGGTTGCGTCCATGTTCCTTGGCATAGTAGAGCGCTTGGTCCGCACGCCCCAGGATCTCCACCGGCGAGCCCTGTTGCGTGGCCGCGAAGCCGATGCTCACGGTGATGTGGCCGATCTGCGGGAACACATGCGTCTGCACGGCCGCGCGCAACCGCTCCAGCGCCTGGCGCGCCTGCGCCAGCGTGAGGGAACGCAGCAGCACCACGAACTCCTCCCCGCCGAAGCGGAAGATGCTGTCCTGGCTCTGGAACTGCGTGCGCAGGCGGTTGGCCACCAGGATCAGCACCTCATCGCCATAGAGGTGTCCAAAGCGGTCATTGACCGACTTGAAATGGTCGATGTCGATCACCGCCAGCCATTGGCGCACGGTGTCTTCGCCCTCGCCTGGGCTGGCGGGTGCGCCGGTCTGTCGTGAGAACTGCTCCTCGAAGGTCTTGCGGTTCAGCAGCCCGGTGAGCGCGTCCCGCTCGCTGTAATCCAGCAGGCTCTGGTAGTTTTGGTAGACCAGAAACACGCCCATGATCACGTCGCGCTGGTGCCGCGTGAAGCGGCGGGACTGGGTGATTTCCAGGCACGCCGTGGGGCGCCCGCCCAGCCACATGGGCAGCCAGAGCGTGTGGCGCTGCTCGGAGGCACGCGCGGCGCTCTCGCCCTGGGTGGCGATGCAGTGGGCCAGTTCAGGCTCTTGCGCCAGCGGAATGCGCTGGGGATCTGAAGCAGCGTCGTACTCACTGGAGACTAACTGCCCTTCGTGGCTCCAGCTGCGCGGGCGCAGCATCAGGACTTCGTCCTGCGTGAACAGCTCCAGCGCCCGCACCTGCACGATATGGCCCAGCTTGAGCAGCGTGGACAGCACCGAGACCTCCAGGCGCAAGTGGTCCCGGTGGGCGGTCATTTCGGCCAGGTTCTGGAGGATGGGCTTCATCGGGAAACGGGAATAGACGCTCAGCGGCGCGTGAACACCAGGTCCCACACTCCATGGCCGAGCCGCATGCCGCGGTTCTCGAACTTGGTCAGGGGGCGATAGTCCGGCTGCGGAGCATAGCCCTCGGCGGTGTTGGACAGCAAGGGTTCGGCCGACAACACCTCCAGCATCTGCTCCGCATACGGCTGCCAGTCGGTCGCACAGTGGATGTAGCCCCCCGGCTTCAGGCGTGCCGCCAGCTGCGCCACCAGCGGCGGCTGGATCAGGCGGCGCTTGTTGTGGCGCTTCTTGTGCCAGGGGTCGGGAAAGAAGATATGCACGCCGTCGAGCGATCCGGGCGCCAGCATGTGCTCCAGCACCTCGACGGCGTCGTGCTGCAGGATGCGGATGTTGTGGATGTCCTGCTCGCCGATGCGCTTGAGCAGCGCGCCCACGCCGGGCTCATGCACCTCGCAGCACAGAAAGTTGTCTTGCGGGCGCACGCGCGCGATGTGAGCCGTGGCCTCGCCCATGCCGAAGCCAATCTCCAGCACCAGCGGCGCGCTGCGGCCGAAGGCCGCAGTGGCGTCCAGCAGGGCGGGCGCATAGTCCAGCACGTAGCGCGGGCCCAGCTCTTCCAGCGCCTTGGCCTGGCCGGTGGTGGTGCGGCCGGCGCGGCGCACATAGCTTTTGATGCCCTTGGGATGGGCGACGTCTGCCGGGACGCTGCCTGCGGCACCGGGCATGGGGGGGGCCGCGGGGGCCTGCGGGTCTTGCGAAGAAAGCGTTTGAGTCACAGCGGCGAATTGTAGGTTCCAGGCCATGCCTTGACCCAGAATGCGAGCGCATCGGCGATGCCTGCTATGCCTGTAGGTGACGGCAATCCCAGTACCTGGGCTGCATTTGTCAAAGCCTGCAGCGGCTGGCTGTCGTCGATGGGGGGAGCGCCATGTTGTTTGGAGAGCTTCTCGCCATCCGCCGCACGTACCAGGGGCGTATGCAGGTATTGCGGCGTAGGCACGCCCAATGCGGACTGCAGCAGGATCTGGCGCGGCGTGTTGTCGGCCAGGTCTTCGCCGCGTACCACATGGGTGACGCCCTGGTCGGCGTCGTCGACCACGACCGCAAGCTGGTAGGCCCACAGGCCATCTGCGCGCCGCAGCACGAAGTCGCCCACTTGCCGCGCCACATCCTGAAACTGCGGGCCCAGGCGTCGATCGGTCCAGGAGACGCCGGAATTTGCTATTGAATAAATAGCTGTTTGCGCTTGCTGGATGGGCGCTGGAGGCATTTTTGATTGATACCGCTGGGTATGGAAGCGCCAGGCGCGCGGCGTGCGTCCACCCAGGCCGTGGCGGCAGGTGCCAGGGTAGGGGCGTTCCACATGGCGTTCATGCACCAGGCCCTGCGCCTGCAAGGCGGCTTCGATGTCGCGGCGCGTGCATGCGCATGGGTAGGCCAGGCCGGCGTGGAGCAGCCCATCCAGCGCTTGCTGGTAGCGGGGGCCGCGGGTGGATTGGTACAGCGGCTGCTCGTCGGGCAGCAGGCCGCAGCGGCCCAGCTGCGCCAGAATGCGCTCGTCGGCGCCGGGCACGCAGCGCGGCGGGTCCACGTCTTCGATGCGCACCAGCCAGCGCCCGCCGCGTCCTCCAAGGGCCGCGCGCGCGTCCAGCCAGCTGGCCAGGGCGGCGACGAGCGAGCCCGCGTGCAGCGGGCCGGTCGGGGAGGGGGCAAAGCGGCCGACGTAGCCCGCGGTCGCCGTCATGCAGCGGTGAGCGCGAGCTCCAGGCCCGAGACGAAAGCGTCTTCCAGCCGGTGCCCCAGGCACCAATCCCCGCAAACGCCCAGGCCCAGGGAGGCGTCCCACAGAAAGCTCTGGCCCAAGGGCTTTTGCGTCTGCGCGTGGCGCCAGCGCCGCATCTCGGCATGCGTGGGCGTGGCGCGTATGCCGGTGACTTCGGCAAACGCCTTGATGAGCTTGGCCTGCACGCGGGGGGCCTCGTCGTTCAGGTGCTCCAGCGACCAGGCGGGACTGGCCTGCACCGTCCAGCGCTCGATCTGTGTCCGGCCGGGCTTGCTGGACTCACGGGCCAGCCAGGCAATGCGGTGGTGCGTACTGCGTGCAGCGTTCCACTGCGGGCCAAGCGTGGTCAGCCCGGGGCGCACGGCCTGCGCAAAGGCCAGCATCAAGGTCCAGCAGGGCGCGATGTCCACGCCGGCCAGGGCATCGTCCCACGGCGTGGAAACGCCGGACTGCTGAAGCAGCGCCCGCGACAGCGGTGCGGGCTGGGCCAGTACCACGCCATCGAAACCCGCATACACCTGCGATCCCCCATCCAGCGTCTCGGTGCGCAGCTGCCAGGCCGTGGGCCGCATGGCGTCGCGCTCGATGTGCGTGACGGCCGTGCGCGTGTGCAGGTGGCCTTCGCGCGCCAGTGGTGCCGCCCAGGCCTGGACCAGCGCATCCATGGCGGGGGCCGCCACCCAGTGCGCTTCACCGGGCGGTGGCGCGGCGGTGGCGACGCGCCCGGCGGCGTCCAGCACGCGGATGGTGGTGGCACTCCATGCGCGGCACAGGCCGGAAACGGTGTCCAGCGCCCGCTGAAAGCGTGCGTCGCGTACCGTGAAGTACTGCGCGCCCGAATCAAAACTGCCAAAGGGCGACGCCAGCGCCGCCGTGCGCCCGCCGGGCTGCGGCGCCTTCTCGAAGACGGTGACCATGTGGCCCGCCTGGGCCAGTGTGCGGGCGCAGGCCACGCCGGCCATGCCGGCACCCACCACGGCAAAGCGCCGCGCGGCGCCCAGGGGCGCGACCTGCTGGCCTTGTTTCAGTCGATCGCTGGAGCGGGAGGAAAAGCGGGTCATGGCAGGCCTTCGATGACGTCGGAAATGGGCTGGTGCAGTGCTGGTAATTAGCGCAGCGCTAGTGTTGACTCTACACGCGCCGCGCGGCCCACGCATTCAGAACTGGTGGTGGTTTTCCAGCAGCGCACGGCGTGTGGCGTCACTTTGCAGTTGCGACAGCCACCACTGCAGCGCGCGGCCTGGCGCAGCGTGCCCGGGGCCACCCCATTGGTAGCTCAGACGAACGTTGCGCGCGGGGCGCGCCACCTGCCGCTCGACCAGATGGCCGGCTTCGAGGTACGGACGCACCATGGGCTCGGGCAGAAAGCCCCCGCCCAGGCCGCGCAACTGTGCGTGGATCTTGGCACGCATGTTGTCCACGGTGAGGACGTCCTGCCCCGCGAGGATGCCCATGGTCACGTTGCTGCGCCGTGCCGAGTCGGCCACGGCGATCGCACGGTGTTCGCGCAGCGTGGTGTCGCTGATGGGCTCGGACACCTTGGCCAGTGGGTGATGGGGCGCCACGACGAAGATGAAGCGCACCTCGCCCAGCGGGGCGGATTGCAGCCCGGCGACGTTGGAGGCACCCACGGCCACGCCGATGGCCAGGTCTGCTTGGCCCGACGTCAGCGCTTCGGCTGTGCCGCCGAGGATGCCGTCGCGCCACTTCACACGCGTGGGTGGACCGAGGGCGTAGAACGCCTCCACCA
Source organism: Diaphorobacter sp. LR2014-1 (assembly GCF_002916785.1). Lineage (NCBI taxonomy): Bacteria > Pseudomonadati > Pseudomonadota > Betaproteobacteria > Burkholderiales > Comamonadaceae > Diaphorobacter > Diaphorobacter sp. LR2014-1. Next base: position 75,673 of record NZ_MTBE01000014.1, read on the forward strand.
GCTCCAGCATGGTGGTGGGCGAGATGACGCCGTCCACCGACAGCGTGAGCTGCGGCTCCCAGCCCGTGGCCACGCGGCGCACGCGGTTGGCGATGGCGTCCACGTCTTCCAGCAAGCGCTTGCCTTCGCGCAGCAGCTCCATGCCCGCATCGGTGGGCCGTGCGTGGCGGGCGCTGCGGTCGAACAGCAGCACGTCCAGCGCATCCTCGATCTGGCGCACACGGTAGGTCAGTGCGCTGGGCACCACGCCGAGCTGGCGTGCCGCCGCGGCAAAGCTGCCCGTCTCCGCAATGCTCTGCAGCATGGCCAAGTTTTCAGGGGTCAGGGCATCGCGGGTGTTTTGCATGATCGACTGCCTCTTCGTTCAATGAGTTTGAATGATGCCTTCAAGCCCGCTGTCCCTGCAAGGGCGCTGCGCGACCTACAGTTCTCTCCAACGCAACGCATTTCCAGGAGCAACCCCATGCTGACCCTTCGCAAATCGCAAGATCGCGGCCACGCAGACCACGGCTGGCTCAATTCGTACCACAGCTTCTCTTTCGCGGGCTACTACGACCCGCGCCACATGGGCTGGGGCAACCTGCGCGTCATCAACGAGGACCGCATCGCGCCGGGCACGGGCTTCGGCACCCATGGCCACCGCGACATGGAGATCATCAGCTACGTGCTGTCTGGCGAACTGGCGCACCAGGACAGCATGGGCAACGTCAAAGGCATTCCGCCCGGCGACGTGCAGCGCATGAGCGCCGGCACGGGCGTGATGCACAGCGAGTTCAACCACGCCGAGGGCCAGCAGACGCACTTTCTGCAGATCTGGATCGAGCCCAATGTGCGCGGCATCGCGCCGAGCTATGATCAAAAGCGCTTTTCCGATGCCGACAAGCGCGGCCAGTTGCGTCGCGTGGCCTCGCCCGACGGCGCGCAAGGTTCGGTCACGATCCATGCCGACGCCACGCTGTACGCGGGCCTGTTCGACGGTGCTGAGGCGGCGCAACTGCCCATTGCCGCAGGGCGCAAAGCCTACGTTCACCTGATCCGCGGTACGCTGCAGGTCAACGGACAGCATCTGAGCGGGGGCGACGCGGCCCTGCTGGATAACGAAAGCAGCGTGACCCTGTCCGGGGGAAGCGATGCCGAAGTTCTGGTTTTTGATCTCGCCGCGTGAAGTCTGCCCATCCACTTCAACCCTAGGAGTTCCGCCATGTTTGCTACCCTGCAAAACCCTCTGGCCCTGGTGGGCCGCATCCTCATCGCCCTGTTGTTCATCCCTGCGGGGTTCGGCAAGATCAGCGGCTTTGCCGGCACCGTGGGCTACGCCACGTCCGTGGGCATGCCCATGCCCACCGTGGCCGTTGCCGTCGGTCTGTTGATTGAACTACTGGGCGGCCTGGCACTGCTCTTCGGATTCGGTGCACGCATCGCTGCGCTGGCGCTGGCCGTGTTCACGCTGGCGGCCAGTTTCTTCTTCCACGCCTACTGGGCTCTGCCGGCGGACCAGCAGATGATGCAGCAGCTGTTGTTCTTCAAGAACGTTGCCGTGACGGGCGGCCTGCTGGCATTCGCCGCCTTCGGTGCCGGGGCATGGAGCGTGGACGGCGCACGGTTCGGGCGCTGATTGCTATCGAAAAAGAAGCTGCTTGCGCTTGATGGATGGGCCTTGGAGGTCGATATGACCTGCAAGGCCCATCAACTTTTGGAACGCTGCCAACGGCCGTCGATGCGCAGCTCATGCGGCATGAAGCGCGCCTTGTAGTTCATCTTCGGGCTCTGCTCGATCCAGTAACCCAGGTAGACATACGGCAGGCCCAGCGTGCGCGCCTGCTGTACCTGCCACAGCACGTTGTAGGTGCCGTAGCTTGCGCCCGGCTCGGGCTCGTAAAAGGTGTAGACGGCGGAGAGGCCGTCCTCCAGCACGTCCAGGATGGACACCATCTTCAGTGTCCCCGGCTGGCCGTCGGCCCCGGTCTCACGGAACTCCACCAGCCGCGAATTGACCCGGCTTTGCAGCAGGAACTGCGTGTACTGGTCGATGCTGTCCTGGTCCATGCCGCCCCCGGCATGGCGTGCGTTCTGGTAGCGCAGGTATAGCTGGTAATGCTCGGGCAGGTAGCACAGGCGCAGCACCCGCGCCTGCAGGCCGGCGTGGCGCTTCCAGGCACGGCGCTGGCTGCGGTCGGGCTTGAATGGATCAACCACTACGCGCAGCGGGGTGCAGGCCTGGCAGCCGTCGCAGTAGGGGCGATAGGTGAACATGCCGCTGCGCCGAAAGCCCCGCGCCACGAGGCCCGAATACACATCGTTCTGAATCAGGTGACTGGGCGTCGCCACCTGCGAGCGCGCCTGCCGCTCGGGTAGGTAGCTGCACGGGTAGGGTGCCGTGGCGTAGAACTGCAGGCTTTGCAGCGGAAGATCGTTGAGTTGGGTCACGCCGCTGAGGGGTTGGGCAAAAGCTCGGTCCAGTATACGGGCTCGAATTTCCAGGTGCAGGCAGGGTCTTGCCGCGCTCGCGCCACGTGATTCAGAAACTGCGAACGTTCCATCTCCCGGGCGCCCAGCGAGGCCAGATGGCCCGTGTTCTGCTGGCAGTCGATCAACCGGACCCCCTCGCGCCGGCACAGGCATACCAGCGCCGCCAGGGCGATCTTGGAAGCATCGGTCGCGTGCGCGAACATCGATTCGCCAAACACGGCCCGTCCTAGCGCCACGCAATAAAGCCCCCCCACCAGTTGCCCGTTCACCCAGGTTTCCACGCTATGGGCATGGCCAGCAGCATGCAGCGCCTCATACGCGGCAACCATGGAGGGCACGATCCAGGTGCCGGACTGCCCGGCCCGCGGCTTGTTGGCGCAGGCGTGGATCACGGCGGAAAAGTCGCTGTCGATGCGCACCTCGCAACCGGGCGTGGCGCGAAAGCGCTGCAGCACGCGGCGCAGCGAGCGGTGCAGACGGAATTCCTGCACATGCAGCACCATGCGCGGGTCCGGGCTCCACCACAGGATGGGCTGGCCGGTGCTGAACCACGGAAAGACACCCTGGGCATAGGCCTGCACCAGGCGGGGCACCCCCAGCGTGCCGCCCGCGGCCAACAGGCCGGGCGCGGGAGAGTCCGTGCCCCAGGCACCGTCGGTGGGTGGGAAAGGATCGTCGGGTTCCAGCCAGGGAAGCGATGTGGTCATGCAGGCAATCAAGGGCGCGCGTGGAGCGCGATTGTCGCCCGCCCGCGTGCTCAGAACGTGATCAGGACGGAGGACGCGCTGCGCTGGTGTGCGCCATGGAATACCGCCTCGATGTTGTTGCCGTCCGGGTCCAGCGCAAAGGCGGCGTAGTAGCCCGGGTGGTAGGACCGCTCGCCCGGGGCGCCGTTGTCGCGCCCGCCATGCGCCAGCGCCGCGCGGTGGAAGGCATCCACCATCTCGCGGTCTTTCGCCTGGAAGGCGAGGTGGTGCCGCCCCGTGAGGTGGCCATTGGCGGCGGGGCGGCGGTACCCATCCGCAGGCTGCGCAACATCAGCCTCAACCCCAACTTCGGCGGCGAGGTGATGGTGGTCAGCCTGGGCTGCGAGAAGCTGCAGCCCGAGCGCCTCATGCCGCCTGGCGCCATTGCTCTGGTGGACCAGCGTACCCTGCAGGAGGCACCGCTGGACGTGGTGTGTCTGCAGGACGAAGCCCATGTGGGCTTTATGTCCATGGTCGACTCCATCCTGCGCCAGGCCGACGAGCACCTGAAGCGCCTGAACGCACGTCGGCGCGAGACGGTGCCTGCCAGCGAACTGGTGGTGGGCGTGCAGTGCGGCGGCAGCGATGCCTTCAGCGGCGTGACCGCCAACCCGGCCGTGGGCTTTTGCACCGATTTGCTGGTGCGCGCCGGCGCCACGGTGATGTTCAGCGAGGTGACCGAGGTGCGTGACGGCATCGACCAGCTCACCGCGCGCGCGGCCACGCCCGAGGTGGCGCAGGCCCTGATCGACCAGATGGCCTGGTACGACGCCTACCTGGCACGCGGCCGCGTGGACCGCAGTGCCAACACCACGCCGGGCAACAAGAAGGGGGGGCTGTCGAACATCGTCGAGAAGGCCATGGGCTCCATCGTCAAGAGCGGTAGCGCGCCCATCGCCGGCGTAGTGGCTCCGGGCGAAAAGGCGGTGCAAAAAGGATTGCTCTACGCGGCCACCCCCGCCAGCGACTTCATCTGCGGCACGCTGCAACTGGCGGCGGGTATGAACCTGCACGTGTTCACCACGGGGCGCGGCACGCCTTATGGGCTTGCGCAGGTGCCGGTGATCAAGGTGGCCACGCGCAGCGATTTGGCCCGGCGTTGGCACGACCTGATGGATGTGAACGCCGGCCGCATCGCAGACGGGCAGGCCACCATTGAAGACGTGGGCTGGGAGTTGTTCCACCTCATGCTCGACGTGGCCAGCGGCCGCAAAGAGACCTGGGCCGAGCACTGGAAGCTGGCCAACCAGCTCGTGCTGTTCAACCCGGCGCCGGTGACCTGACCTGCTTGTTCGACCCAACCCGGGCACAACCCACAACGGAGATCCCGAAATGCCTCACGAGAAGAATGCGGCGCCCGGCGTTGCCACGCGGCGCCATTTCCTGGCCGGCGCTGTGGCCGCCACGGCCGCAGGTGCTGCCACGGCGCAGAGTTTTGAATTCAAGCCCCAGCAGCGTTACCCCGACCCATCGGTGCAGGTGCTGGACCCGCAGTTCGCCAAGTACCGCATCTACAGCAGCAGCGTGGAGCAGATTGCCACCGGCATGCGTTGGGCCGAAGGGCCCGTGTGGTTCGGGGACGGGCGCTACCTGCTGGTATCCGACATTCCGAACAACCGCATCATGCGCTGGGATGAGGCCACCGGTGCGTGGGGCGTATTCCGCCAGCCCTCCAACTTTTCCAACGGCCTCGCGCGCGACCGCCAGGGCCGGCTGCTGACCTGCGAGCACCTGACGCGCCGTATCACGCGCACCGAGTACGACGGAAGCATCACCGTGCTGGCCGATGGCTACAACGGCAAGCGCTTCAACTCACCCAACGACATCATTTGCAGCAAGGACGGCGCGGTCTGGTTCACCGACCCGCCGTTCGGCATCGCCGGTCATTGGGAGGGCGAAAAGGCCGCGCCAGAGCTGCCGCACGGCGTCTACCGCATCGACCCGGCCGGCGCAAAGGTCAGCCAGGTGCTGGGCGACCTGGCGGGTGCCAATGGCCTGTGCTTTTCGCCCGATGAGAAGGTGCTCTACATCGTCGAGGGCCGCCACCAGCCGCATCGCGTGGTGTGGGCCTACGACGTGGGCCCGGGCGGGCGGCTGTCCGGCAAGCGTCTGCACATCGACGCGGGCGGCCCGGGTGCCCTGGACGGCATCAAGTGCGACGAGTTCGGCAACCTCTGGTGCGGATGGGGCAGCAACGGCGCCGTGGGCGACAACCCGGCGGACCTGGATGGCGTGATGGTCTTCAACCCCGAAGGCAAAGCCATTGGCCACATCCGGCTGCCTGAGCGTTGTGCCAACCTGTGTTTTGGGGGTGCCAAGAACAACCGCCTGTTCATGGCCAGCAGCCATTCGATCTACGCGCTTTACGTGGAGGCGCGCGGCGCTGTCTGAGTGCGAAGGTCCCCGTGGCGGGCGCCCGCCACAGGGCAGGGGCCGCCCCATGAGGCCCAGGTCATCAGGGCCGCAGGGCTCACGGAAGGCTGAGCCAACCGCCCCGTTCGCACGAACGCACCGCATCAACGGCAACAGCCGCCACCCCCGTGGGGGTTGGCGGCTGTTTCGCTTCTGTTTTGATAGCTGCTGGCGCTTGCTGGTCAAAGGCCAGAGGCCAAAAAGGCTTAAAACCTTCTGGCTGAAGCCAGCCCAGCGCTGCGCGGCTACCCTGTGGTGCGCGGCTCAGTCTTGCACGTACCAGGCGTCCTTCAGCTCGCTCACCGTGGCCTCGGCCACCTCGGGCTGTGCAGCCAGCCAGGCCTGCGTGGCTTGGCGGTCGTCCTCGGTGGCGGAGCCGCGCACGAAGGCCGTCACGAAGCCTTCGCGCACCCAGCCGGCGGCCGCCAGATTGCGGGGCACCAGCAGGTCCCGCACGAAGCGGTCCATCAGCGCCTCCTCTTGCTCGGGCGTCAGCTCCTGCTTGACCTTCAGCTCGTACTCGAAGCCGAATTCCTGAAACTCGGCCACGCGCATCTTCTTGCGAAGGCGGCGGCTGCGTTGCTTGTTGGGTGGCAGTGCCATGGTCAGGTTCTCTCAGTTCAGTGAATCAAGGGCGGCATGATGGCAGAACACGCGCCGCGCCCGCCCGTCAAAGCCCCAGCACCTTGGCGACGTAATCCGCATCCTTGTCGCCGCGGCCCGACAGGTTGACCAGGATGTGCTGGTCCTGGGGCAGCGTGGGCGCCACGCGGATGGCCCAGGCCACGGCATGGGCGCTCTCCAGCGCGGGGATGATCCCTTCCACGCGCGACAGCTGCATGAACGCGTCCAGGCATTCCTTGTCGGTCACGGCTTCGTACTGCACGCGGCCAATGTCCTTCAGATAGCTGTGCTGCGGGCCCACGCCGGGGTAGTCCAGGCCCGAGGCAATGCTGTGCACGGCGGCGGGCACGCCCGGCGCATCCTCCAGCACATAGCACTTCATGCCGTGGATCTCACCGGGCTGGCCCATGCTCAGCGTGGCCGCGTGCCGGCCGGGCTTGTCGGTGCCTTCGCCCGAGGGCTCCACGCCCACCAGCTTCACGTCGGTATCGCCCAGGAAGGCGGTGAACATGCCCATGGCATTGCTGCCGCCGCCCACGCAGGCGGTCACGTAGTCGGGCAGGCGGCCGTGTATGGCCTGGAACTGCTCGCGCGCCTCGCGGCCGATGATGCTCTGGAAGTCGCGGACCATCATCGGGAACGGGTGCGGCCCCACCACCGAGCCGATGGCGTACAGGTAGTCGGTGGGGTTGGTCAGGTACTCCTCGAAGGCGCTGTCCACCGCCTCCTTCAGCGTGGCCGCGCCGCGCGTCACCGCCACCAGCTTGCAGCCCAGGATGCGCATCTTGGTGACGTTGGGGTGCTCCTTCTCGATGTCCACCTGGCCCATGTGGATCTCGCACGGAATGCCCACCAGCGCACAGGCCGTGGCCAGCGCCACGCCGTGCTGGCCGGCGCCCGTCTCGGCGATCACCTTCTTCTTGCCCATGAACTTGGCCAGCAGCGCCTCGCCCAGACAGTGGTTGATCTTGTGCGCGCCGGTGTGGTTCAGGTCCTCGCGCTTGAGGTGGATCTGCGCGCCGCCCAGCAGGCCCGACAGGCGCTTGGCATGAAAGATCGGGCTGGGCCGGCCCACGTAATCGGCAAACAGCTGTGCCAGCTCGTCCTGGAAGTCCTTGCGCTGCGTGATCTCGGCATAGGCCGCGGCGATGTCGTCCATGGCGGCTTTCAGGTGCGGCGGCACAAGCTGCCCGCCGTAGGGGCCAAAGAAGCCGGCGGCATCGGGCATGGGGGCGAAGTCGGTGGAGGCTGTCATCGCAGTCAAAGGAGGAGGGTGGGTGAAAGAACTACGGTTTTGATAGCTGCCCGCGCTTTTCAGACGAGCGCTGGGCGGCATTTTCATGCTGAACCATTGCGGGGTGCTTACGGCCCGCCAACGGCAACACGGGGCAATATACGCGCGCGTTGCGCCTCACGGTTCGATACACGCCCCCGGTTGCCGCGCGCCGCCGCGCCGCCACAGAATCGACCATGCACCTGCAACCCTACCAAAGCGTGAATGGCGTGCCCCTCACCGCCACGCGCGGCGACATCATCCGCGCCCACGGCCAGCCACGCAGCGAGTCGCGCAACAACGTCGGCCTGACCGCGCTGGACTATGGCGACGTGGTCTACCGCTTTCAGGACAGTGGCCGCCTGGAAGAGGTGACTGCCCGCGCGGAGGCGCTGCACCTGGGCACCGTGGCCGTGCCGTTCCGTGACCTGGCCGCGTTTGTGCAATCGAGCGATGACCGGGCATTCGACCGCGCCGGGTTTCTGGTCAGCCCGCGGTACGGGATTGCCTTCGTGCCGGAGGAGCCCTGCTGGGTGACGGCGCTCGCGCGGCATTGCGTGGAGGAATGGAAATCGATTGGACGATGTCAATCTAGATGATTGTTTTATAAAGAATTTCGGTATAAAAACTAGAAAAAGGAAAAAATGCCGAAATGCAAGAAATCAGCCCCGCCGTTGCCCGCCAATACATCGACGCCATAGCCGCCTTCGAAGCCTGGGAAGAGGCGCAGCTGGAAGCCACCCAAGTACGCGGCGGCATGTACTGGCACGCGGGCCCGCCATCGGCGCCCGAGGCGCGCTACCTCGTGCGCACCACGCCCACCGGTGCGGAAACCAGCCTGGGCCCCCAAACCCCCGAGAACCAGGCCATCTACGAGCGGTTCATGCAGCGCAAGCGGAACAGCGTGGAGCGCATGGCGGGCTTGAAAGCCGCGCTGGACCAGCACCGGCGCCTGAACCGCGCACTGCGCGTGGGGCGCGTGGAGCCGCTGGTGGTGAGCCTGCTCGCCCGCTTGGCCGACACGCAGCTCAGCCCGCACTTTCGCGTGGTGGGCACGCACGCCCTGTATGCCTATGAGGCCGCAGCCGGCGTGCGCCTGGATGCCGATGCCCTCGCCACGCGGGACATTGACCTGCTGTGGGACACACGCAAACGCATCCAGTTCGCCACCCAGCTCGCGCGGGTGGGCAGCTCCATGCTGGGGGTGCTCAAGAAAGTGGACAGCACCTTCCGCATCCGCAAAAGCCAGCAGTACACCGCGGTGAACAAGGAAGGCTTCGAAGTGGACATCATCCGCCGCGAACGCGTGGAAGACGATCCGCACCCGATCAAGCTGAGCGACGACGAAGACGACTTCTGGGTCGCCCAGGCCCGCCGCGCCAATGTGCTGCTGGACGCGCCAGAGTTTTCTGCCGTGATCGTGGCCACCAACGGCACCATGGCACGCATGACCACCGTGGCGCCGGCCACGTTTGTGGCGTTCAAACGCTGGCTGGCGGCGCAGCGCGACAGAGAGGCGCTGAAGCGGCGGCGTGATGAACTTCAGGCCGATGCGGTTCAGAGACTGATGGATGAATATCTGCCCTGAATGGTGCTTTTAAGGAAATCCTGCAAAACCCCGAACGCAGTCTGCTAGAAGCCAGGAAGTCATGGCATCCTCCCCGCCCATGAAGCAAAGCAGCCTTGACCTGAACCTGAGCACCAAAAAGACCCGCAAGCAAGAACTGCTGATCCAGATGGATTTGGTGGTTCCCTGGGCTGCTCTGGTCGAACTCATTGCGCCCTATTACCCCGAAGGCAAGAACGGCCGCCCACCCTTTGCCCTGGAGACCATGCTGCGCATCCACTGCATGCAGCAGTGGTTCACCCTGTCAGATCTGGCGATGGAAGAGGCCTTCTTTGACACCCCGATCTACCGGGAGTTTGCAAGTCTTGATGCCCATGGGAGGGTGCCTGACGAGAGCACCATCCTGAGGTTTCGTCATCGGCTGGAGAAACACAAGCTGGCCGAGCAGATTCTGGCCACTGTCAACGAGCTTCTGGCAGCCCAGGGCTTGCTGCTCAAGGCAGGCACTGCGGTCGATGCCACACTGATCGCAGCGCCTAGCTCTACCAAGAACAAGGACAGAAAGCGCGATCCAGAGATGCATTCGAGCCAAAAGGGCAACGAATGGCACTTTGGCATGAAGGCCCATATCGGCGTGGATGCGGACTCGGGACTCGTGCATACCGTCATAGGCACCTCGGGTAACGTGGCCGACGTTGTAGAGGGCAACAGCTTGCTGCACGGGCAGGAGACAGACGGGTTTGGTGATGCGGGCTACCAAGGTATCGACAAGCGCCCGGATGCCAAGGAGGCAGTGCGGTGGCACATCGCGATGCGCCCAGGCAAACGCAGAGCGCTGGACAAAGAGAACAACCCCGTTGACGCGCTGATAGACCAAGTGGAGAAGATCAAGGCGAGCATCCGTGCCAAGGTGGAGCATCCCTTCAGGGTGATCAAACGACAGTTTGGATACACCAAGGTGCGCTACCGGGGATTGAAGAAGAACACGTTGCAGCTCAAGACGCTGTTTGCGCTGTCCAATCTTTGGATGGTGCGCCATCAATTGCTGGAGGCGCAGGGATGAGTGCCCCTGAAATCAGGCAAATGGCCGCAAAGGCGGTGCAGATGGCCCGCAAGGGCGTGGAAAGTGGTGCGAAGACCCAGGCTAAACGCCATCCATCGCACTATCTGAAACCGGTGACCTTGTAGCACTTACGCATTCGAGTTATTCAGGGCATCCTTA